>JAHAZJ010000185.1 GCA_018385315.1 Treponema sp.
AAAGTTTCACACGGACAACTGCATGCGCAGTTGCCGTGTAAACTGTTTAATGCAACGACAGCTGCGCTGCATTGCAAAGTAATTTCAAAACGACACTTCGTGCGTTTTAAATCATAGCGGTGCGACACTGTGTGCGTTTTAAATCATAGCGGAGCGACACTGTGTGCGTTTTAAATCATACAGGTGCGACACTGCGTGCGTTTTAAATCATAGTGGTGTGTCACTTTGGGCGCATTGAATATGAATAGTACGACACTTCGTGCGTACCAAGATAAAAATCATTATTTAGAAGAAGAGTGGGATTTTTAGGGGCTTCTAAATTGATTTTTTTTGACTTATGTTTGGACAAAAAAAATTAATAGGGCTTTTAATTTCGCTCTTTTTTTTAAACACAATCAGTTTTTCTCAAGTTTATAAGGCTGCCGTAAAAAGTCCTGCTCCGGTAAAAAATATTACTTGGAGTGATGATGGGAATATGTTTGCATACATTGAAGGCAGCAATATTTACATTAGAAGTTCAAATAATTATGAGTTATTAGCAACAATTTCTCAGAACAATATAAAATTCTTTTGTTTTTCCAGAGAAGACAATCATAACAGCATGCTAACATTAACTTCAGATGGTTATTTTTCAATGTGGGATTTATCAACTGTAACAACATCAAAGAAGAATCTGGAAGCAGAGTTTATAATCAATTTTGAAACTGTTAGCGATATTAAAGTAATTTCTTTTAGTAAAACAAAAGATATAATTGCCGCTTCTTCGGGCAATAATAGACTGCAAATGTATGATGTAGATCGTGTTGAAAAAAAAGCCGATTTTCGTGTTTTAAAAGAACATCAATCTAATATTTATTTCACGGATTTTAGTTCAGATTCAGAATACATGGTATCTGCTTCAGAAGATGGAGTAATAAATATTTGGAATTCAGAAGAACAGAGTGTTGTACTTTCTATGATAGGTGCATTTACACAAAATCATACTCCTGTTCGAATTACAAATGATAAAAGAATTATTTTTTCAAAAAATGCTTCAACAATTGTAGTTTCTTCCTTTGCAGGTTCTTTACTTGGGACAATTGATGTTGGCGAACAGATTGTTGATATAAAATATCTGGAAAAAACAAATCAACTGGCAGTTCAAACAATAAAAAATGATATATTGTTTTTCTCATTGGCAACTTTTAAAAAAGTAGATTGTATACCAACAATAATTGAATCTGCTATTTCTTCTTTTGATATAAATAAGGCAAATACTAAAATTTTCGTTGCCTATGAGGATGGTAATGTTTACATGTTTAATCTTGATGATGTAATTCTGGATCAAGACCAGACAGCTCCAGATTTAAAAACAGAATATAAAGATGTAAATAATACTGAAATTGAAACTGAAAATGATACGGTAAATGATACTGTAGTTGAAACTGAAAATGATAATGTAATTGATACTGTAAATATTAATGACTCCGTAATTCGGATTGAAGGGCCAATGGTGAAGAAAAAAGACGGAGTACAAATGCCTGATACCATATATTTTAATGGTGGTGGTGGCACTATAACTTCAACTGATTTATTTACTGGAAGTGTTCATTTAGGTGCTGAATACAGAATTTCACAATTATTTCCTCCTTTTTATTTGGGAGGTGGGTATGAATTCTCTTTAGGTTTTCCTTCGTCAGATTTTCCATATACCTATAAGTTTGAAGGAAAAGTCGCAAAATCACCAATGGTATATATGAATACTTTATATGCTGCAGGTGGATTCTTTGTTGAACCATGGGAAAAGGATATTAATATTGTTTTGCACACAAAATTTGGAATTCGAATAATATCTGTTGCAATTTCTGCTGGTGGGCTTTATAGTATTAGTACAACTAATTGCAGTGTCTATTTAGATGCTGGTTTTGGTGCCATTTATAAAATGTTTGAATGTGACCTTTCCTGCGAATATGACGTAGTAAATGGTTTTTGTCCAAAAATTTCTTTGGGCTGGAATTTGAAAATCCCTGCATGGTGGAAGAAAAAATGACCAGAAGAACATTTTTAATTGCATCAATTTTTCTTTTAATTTTTTCCCTTTCAGCGTGTAAATTTTCCTATGAAGAAATTATTGATGAGATGAATTCATCGTTTGAACCAGAGGTAAAGAAAAATTCTATTTTGGAACCTGGTTATAATTTTTCTCATATGATTCCAAAAAACATTTACGGTGTAGACCCTGATGAATTATTCCAACTTACAGCTCCAGAGGGTGCTGAATGGTATGAATGGAGACTAGAAAATTCAAAGATTAAAGCACCAAAGAATGATAAAGATGAGTCTAATGTTATAAGTACAGAGAGGATTCTTGCTTGTAATTTAGTAGATAAAGGTTTTTTACCTAATGAAAAAAACAGACTTGAATTATGGGTAAAGGTTCCAGGATATCCTGATCCTCAACATGATGAAACGATAGTTTTTTTAATTACCCGTGAATAACGGTAGGAGAATGTTATGGAGAACAAAATTAAAAGTGTAATGGCTGCTTTTGTAGTCGCTATTATGTTCGTGTTATTCGGTTGTAGTAATAATTTGATTAACGGAACAATTGAAGGTGTAAATGGTTCATTGGCATTGGATGTTACAACTAATTACACAAAGGATTCTGGTGTTGCTCGCTATATTGGCCCAGATAACTGGACAAACGCTGAATTGGAAGGTTTAACATTTAAAATTAATGGTTCATCGCTTAATGGTGATGTTGTTGTAGATTATGACCCTCACTTTGATTCTAATATCAAAGGGAAGATTCAGCTTTCGTAACCGTCAAAAAATCACCACTGGCCCAAATCTTTCCAAGGAGTAATCTTGATATTCCAGGGCAGGAGCTTTGACCAGTCGGAGTTCTCATCAAAGTCGGCCGCCTGTTCAAAAAGACATCGGAG
>JAHAZJ010000187.1 GCA_018385315.1 Treponema sp.
GGTGTTTAATAGCAAAGCGTTAAAAAAAATTGCGAACAGCAATTTTTTAGCTTTACTTCCTAACCCGCCCTTAGAGCCTTTTTGAGAATTCTTTTTTCTGCTCCCGCCATTTTAGGTAACTGCTCCCCGGGGATTTTAATGTTTTCTTTCATTAATAAACCAGCCCCCAAAAATAGCGGGTATTTTGATTTTTCTTTCATTGGTAAACCAAGAGCCCCAGAAAGGCGGGGACTATAAGTGAAACCGCAACGCAGCTTGATTGCGTTGTTGGCTTTGAACTTCTTGTTATACGATTTCTTGTTTCAAAATTTCAACCAATTCTGAAGGGGTTACGACAAACGGCTTTTCGGGAAAATGTTTACCATTCCCTGTTACAAGAAAAGCATCTTTGTCTTGTGCTGATAATGTTACCGCATAAAATACAATATCATTCGGATCTGGCATTGTTTCAGTTACTTCTGCAAGTTCTGTAATTTTTAAGCCGTTATCCATAATATCTTTCAAAAGATTTATGATTAAACTTTCTGAAAGTTTAAATTTTGCCCTTCTAAGAACTTCATTGTACTCTTTCACGATATCTTCTGAATAAACAGGAACAATATTTCCGTTTGCAAGAAAACGCAAAATCTGTACCGTTGGAGAGTTCTCATTACGTGTTATCAAAGCTGACACAAGAACATTTGTATCAATAACGACATATTTTCTAGCCATTATTTACCCGACCTTACAGCAGCGATTTCAGCGTTGATTTCATCTAAAGACATTTCTGGTACATTATTCTTTTGAATTGAATTCCTTGCATTTTTGTAAATGTCCCATCTTTTGGAGCGAGTGTCATCTCTTAATTCAAATGGAAGTCCGCCTACAGCAATACTTTTTTTGAAAAAGATTCTGACAGCAGTAGGCAAATCTAAACCAAGTGATTCGTAAATACTTGTAACCTCTGTTTTTGTTTCTGTATCAACCTTTATCTGAACAAGGGCTGTATTTGTCATAAAGATACCTCCAAAAGTATGTGTTTAACTATATAATAACATACTTTTGGTAAAAAAAAATCTATATATTTGGATTTTTTTATATTTCCTCTGCCATTTTAGCCTCACGGTAGAATTCAATTTTGTAGTGTTCAGATTTTTGCTTAAAAACTGCACCGAAGTTACCATTAAAATTATCTTCTGTCATACCAATCTACAACAAAAAAAGGCGACTATTAAAGTCGCCCATTAAGATTCAGTCTTTTAGTGGAGAATAGGGGGCTCGAACCCCTGACCCTCGGCTTGCAAAGCCGATGCTCTAGCCAACTGAGCTAATTCCCCAAGGCATGAATATAACATACACAAAATCACAATTTTATGCAAGATATAAAAATAATATTGTTTACTACTGAAAAAAAAAAGATTAAAATAATTCTATGAAAAAATTATTATTATTAGCATTTACAAGTATACTATTTTTATCACCATTAAGTGCAAAATCAAAACAGGTGCCAATTAATGGAGAGTGGAAGGTATTTCCAGACACAGCATCAATGTCTGCACCTGGTTCTATGGCAGATGTTCCTTCCAACGCCACAGGTTTTTCACCAGCAGGTTTTCTTTCAATTCCCAAAAACAAAGCAGTATGGCTCTTTTCCGAACTGACTATTCCACAGGAATTTTTGAATGAACCAGTTTATTTTGAAACGGGACGTTCATATGCTGCAATGGAAATTTATTTTAATGGAATTCTTATTGCTAACCACGGAACTATCTATCCAAAACTCACAGTAAACCATGTTTCAAACACAGTTGTTATAATTCCTGATTGGGCTAAAAAAAATGGAAAAGTTAACGTTGCTATTAAGTGTAAAACTGATTTAAGTGATGCACATTTTGAACAGTTCTCATTTTCTAATGGGGATCGCTATTTTAAAGTTGTAACTTTGCAGAATTTCTTAAATTCATCATTGTATTACATGATGGCTGCAATCTGTCTGTTCCTTGGATTCTACTTCCTTTTCCAATTACGAAGCAGTAACAGTGGAAAAGCAGGGGTCTTCTTCAGTCTCTCTCTTATTGCAATTGCAATCTACTTCTTTGATATGGCATCTAATATTCTCTTATTACCAATGAATATTCAGCTGGCACTTTCAAAGTATTGTTTGCTTTTAAGTATTAGTGGTTTAGTTTTGTTTATTAATCAATTTTTCCACAGAAAAGGTAAGATTTTAGGAATAATTACTCTGGCAGTAAACATTGTTGTTTTCGCACTTTACCTTTACTCTACAACAAATTCTATATTCCTTGATACATTATTTACCCTTTCTCTTGCACCAGTATTTACAGGAATTATTTATCTTATTGTAATCCTTATACAAAATGCCCGCACAAAAGACAAATATGCTATTACACTATTAGTTGGCATTGGTATAGGTCTTTTATTTGGTGTTCATGATATTGTTTATCAGGCAATGGGAAAAATGCCATTTGCCTGGTTGCAGGGATTCTCATTCTTCTTCATCAACTTCTCTATGTTTATAGTTGTTACAATGGAAACTTTAAGCAACAAACGTTCTATTAATGCTTTTGCAATAAAAACATCAGAACAAAAAGAACAGCTTGATGAGATTATGGAAAAAGCAAAAACCCTTTCTATAGAAACTATCAACATTGCAAATAAACTTAATGAATCTGTTTCCAGTGTTGCTCAGGCAGCTGATGAATCTGCTAATATGGCAAATCAAATTGGTGAATTTATTAGAGAACAAAATGTTGCAGTTAAAAACACATCTTCTGCTGTTACAAACCTTTTGGATTCTGTTAACATTGTTCGAGATGAAGTTGAAACCGAAGGTAACATTGTAAGAACAACTGTTGATGAAACAAATATGATGATTGAAGGGGTTAATCATATTGCAGAAGGTATTGAAAATGCTGCAAACTTTAGTAATTCCCTTGGTAAACTTACATTAAAGAGTAGTAAAGATATTGGAAATCTTGTATCTCTTATGGAAAATATCAAAGATTCTTCTGAAGAAATTATGGCCATTGTAAAAGTCGTTTCAGATTTCTCTAGAAGAACAAATATGCTTGCTATGAATGCTTCTATTGAAGCTGCCCACTCTGGAATTGCAGGAAAAGGCTTCTCTGTTATTGCTCATGAAATCAAAAAACTTGCAGAAGCAAGTAACAACCAGTCTGAAAAGATTAATGACATTGTAACAGTAATTGGCGAAAATATTTCATCCAGCTTTGAGTTAGGAAAAACTATTAAAGTTGCAATGGAAAATGCTGCAAATGAAGCTTCAACTGCATCTGCAAAAGTAAATGAATCTGTATCAAGCATGGAAAATCAGAGACTTGCTGGTAACAGAATTAAAGAAGCAACTTCCCTTATGTCAGAATCAGCTTCAAATGTTCAGACAGAAACAAAACAACAGTATTCTTTTGCAAAAGAAGTTTCCTCTAATATGAATGAACTTTCTGAATCTGCAGAAAAAGCAGAAGCAGCAGTAATAGATATTATTTCTAATAACATGGAACTTTCACATCAGACTGCTATGCTTAGAGAACTTTCTAGCCGTGCTAAAGAAGCTGCCAGTGAATTAGATAAATTGATTAATGGTTAATTAATATAAAATCAATTTGCATAAAAAAAGCGATGGAAAATAAAATCCATCGCTTTTTTTTTGTTCTAAATAATTTTTTTTAATTTATTAGAGGCTGTTTAACATATCCATAAAACTTGGATCACTAGCAAGAGCAGCTGCACCAGCACCAATACAAGCAACACATGCAATTGTAATGATGATTCCCAAACAAAGACCAATGACACCCATGATCATACCTGCTTTTGCCATACCTCTTTTATCAGTATTCTTTTTCATTCCGATTACACCAAAAATAATGGCGAGAACAGAACAAATTGGACCAACAACTGTTCCTGTTCCAAAAAAATTACATACAAGACCGATAATACCCATTACCAATGCTGCTACTTCCATTTTCATCTCCTATTCATTTTGTAGTAGTTATTACAATATATCACGATTTGACATTTTTTGACAATTTTTTTTATTAATTATTATGTATAAAAATATAGAAAACACGAAAATTGCTAAACTAATTATCTGGGATGTAGAAAAGGGACCTATTCCCCCTCTTTCATAATCGAACCTGTATTTTTCCAGAACAAAACGTATAATACAATACGAAAAAATATAAACAAAAAACAATTGATGTCTATTTTTCATAAAAAGAATTAAAATCACCTGGGATAAAATAATCAAACATAGCCCTTCTATCAGTTGCACAGGAAATATTCCAATTTCAACAGGTACCGATGAAAGAGGATGGGTATAATGCACTGCAAAAATTCCATCATAAGGAATTCCGTAACAACATCCAGCACAAAAACATCCTAAACGTCCAAACCCATGCACTAGAGGAATGGAAACAGCATAATAGTCTGCATATTCAAAGGTTTTACATTGTGCAAGTTTAACTCCAAGAAAATAAGCAGGAATTCCAAGGAGTAATCCACCATAAAAAACAAATCCTGAAGCCAACCCAGATGCTTTATCTGGAATTAAAAGGGAAAAAAGAACTTTAAAAAAATCTTTTTTTGGATAGGAAACCCAAATATATAACAATTTTGCACCTGTAAAACCTGCTGCAATTACTACAGCACTAATTAAAATCAGATTCAGAAAATCTTGATTCCGCCGTTTACATAAATAAAAGCAAAGCAGCCCCGTAATAAGGATTCCTGCTAAAATGCATGTGCCATACATTGGAAGTTTTAATCTAAAAATTGAAATATAAGGGAACATTATCTACCTTTTGCAAAAAATAATGTATCAATATTTTCATCTACAAGTTCACTTAGTGCCTCCGGAGTTGTTCCCCTTAATTGAGCAATAAACTTGTAAACTTCTTCTACCAGCACCGGGTTATTTGACTGTCCACGGAATGGAACTGGTGCAAGATATGGGGCATCTGTTTCGCAAAGAAAACGGTCTTCTGGGACAAACTGAAGCAAGGCTTTCATATCATCCAATTTGGCTTTTTTTGTATAAGTTGTAGCGCCTCCAAAAGCAATGTACCATCCTAAATCCATAAACTTTTTTGCTTCTTCTATGCCATAACTGTAACAGTGAACAATACCATTGTGATATCCCACATTCTTAAGACAATCCAAAGTATCTTCAAAAGCGTCTCGGCTGTGAATAATAACAGGAAGCTTTAATTCCTTTGCAAATTCCAACTGCATCTGAAACAGTTCTTTTTCGCCTTTATAAGTCTTTTCATCAAAATCACTTTCGCAACGGCCATCTGCCCCACTTGGATTCCAATGATGATCTAATCCACATTCACCAATAGCAACAATTTTTTTCCCCTGAATTGACTGGCGTAAAGCTTTCATTGCATTTTCACGGTCATGAATATCTTCTATGTTTGGCCAAATGCCCGCTGAATAATACATAAAATTACGAGCCTTTTCTGCCGCCGTTTTGTCAGCCATCTGATTAATGGTTTCTTCAACACAAGCCTGGCGCTGTTCCAAATCGTTGCGTCCGGTTCCAATATCAAGCCCAAATTTTAAATCCCTGGCAGCAAGGTCTGTCAAAATCTGAGGACCATTTAAGCCTCGTTCTGTAATCATCATATGGAAATGAAAATGTGTATCACTAAACATGCATATAAAATACACAGATTATAAGGATGTATCAAGATTAATATTCCCCGATTGATACAACAGCATTTTAGAATTATATTTATGATATGACAGATATAAGAAAATTCGTAACAGATTTAGAAAAAATTAAGAAAATTTTCCGCCAGAATAACAATGGACAATGGGATTATAACAAGCTTCAGAAAGATATTCGTAATCTTTTTGAACGCAGTACTTCTTGTCCTACAGGACTCCCTGCTTCTATTTTTGAATATTGGGAAAATCAGTACATTTATAAGAGTGCAGATTTAGGTGAAGAACCGACTGCAGATAATATTAATAAACTAGCGGCTTTCCTGGCTTTCCTTGAAAATACAGATGAGTATCAGGAATTGATTACTGATGAGGACTGGGAAGAAATTGGACCTTTAGTAAATTATGAAGCAGAAGATTTACCTGTAGACATCTTACAGAATTTGATGATGATTCTTGTTTCTCACGGAGTTTATTAATTTTCTATGGCTCCCCAACTTTCTGATTTTTATACGCAATGTACTCAGTGCCCAAAGCAATGCAAAATCAATCGCCAGAATCAAACCGGTTTTTGTGGGGAAAGTGATAAACTTCGCATTGCCTTTGCTGGACTTCATTTTGGAGAAGAGCCCCTTGTTACAGTAAAAGGCGGCAGCGGCACAATCTTTTTTACAGGTTGTACCTTGCGTTGTGCTTTTTGCCAGAACTATCAGATTAGTCAGGATGGATATGGCAAAGAAGTATCTGTACAGGAGTTTGCAGAAATCTGTAAAAAACTTCAGAATGCTGGTGCTGAAAATATAAATCTGGTTACAGGCAGCCATCATATTCCGTTTATTGCAGAAGGTATAAAAGAAGCTAAAAAGCAGGGTGTAACAGTTCCTTTTTGCTGGAATAGTTCGGCATACGAAAATGTAGAAATGCTGGAACTTTTAAAAGGCCTTGTTACTATATGGCTCCCAGATTTAAAGACTTTAAGTTCAGATTTAGCAAAAAAACTTTTTGCAGCTCCAGACTATCCACAGGTTGCAACAAAAGCTATTAAATGGATGATTCAAAATAATCCAATGGAAATTAAAGAAGAAAGAGATGCCGAAAAAATGTATAGCGGTGTTATAATCCGTCATCTTTTTATGCCAGGTAAGTTCGAAGAAACTGCAGAGGTTTTGGCCTGGCTTAAAGAAAATGCTGATGCAAAAGCCTGCATTTCTTTAATGAATCAGTATACTCCGGTTCCTTTTGCAGAAGATTCAAAAAAACTGGAAGCCCGAAAAAAGGCACTTTTGGCAATTGAAAATCGTCTTGTAACACCACAGGAAGATGCTGATATTCAGGATTTAATCGAAGCTTATGATTTTGATTATCTGTTCTATCAGGAACTTAGCGACGACACCAGCTGGCTGCCAGACTTTACCCGTCCCCAGCCATTTTCAAATAAACTTGCAAAGCCAATCTGGCATGCTTAAAAAAATAAATATCAAAATATAGAGGTAATTTATGTCTATCCAACATGTTCGTTTCAACTCAAAATGTCTTAAAAGACCTGCCCATTTTAATCTTATTTTACCAAATGATACTCCATCCTGGTTTTTTAATGATAATCCTTCCTACAACAGACCAACTAAAACTCTTGTTCTTTTACATGGCTATGGAGAAGATGAATATACATGGATTACAGATTTTAACATCAGCCAGTTAGCATACATTAATAATATGGCAGTTGTTCTTCCAGCTGGTGAAAATGGATTTTATGTTGATTCTGCTGCCACTGGAATGAAATATGCTACATTAATTGGTGAAGAAATTATTGAATATGTAAGAAAAAATTATAACCTTGCAACAAAAAAAGAAGACACTTTTATTGCTGGCTATTCAATGGGTGGATACGGTGCCCAGCATATTGCTTTCCAGTTTCCACAAACTTTTAGTGCCTGTGCCGGACTTTCTTCTGCTATAATTCAACATAGTCTTAAACCTTTAAAACCCGGCGAAGATAACAGTGTTGCAAATTATGATTACTACTACACAACTTTTGGCGAACTTTCAAAAATTGACACAAATGATATGGATCTGGAATTTCAGGTAAAACAGCTTAAAGAAAAAGGGGTTCCACTTCCACGCATTTATTGTGCTTGTGGTACAGAAGATTTTCTTTTAAACGAAAACAGAGCGATGCACGCCTTTTACGAAAAAGAAGGCATTGCTCACGAATATCTTGAATCAACTGGTGCCCACGATATGAGATTCTGGTCTCAATATCTTCCAAAGTTCGTAGAGTGGGTTTTAAAAACCAAAAGTGCAGAATAGATGTGGGGTAAGTAAAAAAATCTTTGTGACTTTTTTTATTAAAATCATTATAATACAAATACTTTTTAACTAAAATCTAATTTATTTCGAGGTTACTATGGCATTAACTAGCGTTTCACCAATTGATGGTCGCTATGAAGGAAAGACTAAGTGTCTTCAGGGATATTTCAGCGAAATGGCTCTTATGAGATATCGCATTTATACAGAAATCAACTATTTAATTAAACTCCTTGAAACACCAATGCTCAAAAATCGTGTAAAGACTGTTGTGGATACAGCAAAACTTCGCTCAATCATTGAAATTACTGAAGAAGATGCAAAAATCATCAAAGCTTTTGAAACAACAGGTTATGATGGAACTCCTGCAACTAACCACGATGTAAAGGCCATTGAATACTTTATCAAACGTAAGATTAAAGAAATGGGAATGGACGAAATTCTTGAATACGTTCATTTTGCTTTAACTTCTGAAGATATTAATAACATTAGTTACGGTCTTATGATTCGTGATGCAGTAAACAATGTTGTTGTTCCAGAAATCCTTTCCATCTACGGAAAACTTTATAAACTTGCAGTAGAACACAAAGATCTTTCAATGCTTGCCCGCACCCATGGTCAGCCTGCAACTCCAACTACATTCGGAAAAGAAGTTTTGGTATTTGTAAACCGCATGAAAGAAGAACTTATGCAGCTTGGAAACATTGAAATCCTTCTTAAATTAAACGGTGCAACTGGTGGATTTAATGCACACAACTTTGTATTCCCAGAATTTGACTGGATTAACTTTAGTCATCAGCTTATCAACTCATTCAACGCAGAAATCACTCCCCTTGATAACGAATACATGCATACAAAACCATTAAAGGTTCGCTTTAACCCAATTACAGCACAGATTGAACCCCACGATTCTTACCTTCGGGTTTTTGATGGCATAAAAAGAATCAACAATATTCTTACAGACTTTGCTATGGATACATGGCGCTACATTTCTGACGGATGGATCAAGCAGCGTGCAGTTGCAGGAGAAATTGGTTCTTCTGCTATGCCACACAAAGTAAATCCAATCGACTTTGAAAATGCTGAAGGAAACTTTGGTATGGCAAATGCAATGTTCGAATTTTTTGTTCGTAAACTTTGTATCAGCCGTTTACAGCGTGACCTTACAGACTCAACTGTAGAACGCAATATGGGTTGTGCCTTTGCTCACTCAATGATTGGTTACGCTTCACTCCAGAAAGGTCTTGGCAAAATTGAAGTAAATGCAGACAAGATTACAGAAGCTTTGGAAACAACTCCAGAGGTTTTGGCTGAAGCTTACCAGAATCTTCTCCGCATGAGCAATGTTGATAAGCCTTACGAAAGACTTAAAGAAATTACTCGCGGTAAAAAAGTTACTATCGAAGATTTCCACAATTTGGCTAAAAACCTTGATGTTAGCGACGAAGTTAAAGCAAGACTCCTTGCCGCAACACCACTTACATATACTGGTTTAAGCGGAAAAATTGTTGAACAGTTTGATGCAAAAATTAACTAATTAAGCTTCAAAGGTTTAAATTAAAGAAAAATAACAAACAACACACAGCGTCTTAGAGTAAAAGTACTCCCCTGGTATTTTGATTTTTCTTTATTCAAACCATGGGGCCCGAAAGGGGCAGAATTTATAAAACACATCCCCGTCTTCTAACAACATATTACCTGGCTCAAACATTTGTTGTACTCGTTCATTCTCGGATTGAAATTTATAACCTCTGTCTCCCCAGATATAATATGAATTATTCTTCATGTACTACAAAATCCATGTAATTTTCAGAGGTAATTACATCAAATGGAACATTTGGATAATTATTTGAAAAAGTAACTGGACATTTTGAATTTACTTTTTTTGGATTGTATTTAATCTCATAAGCAAAAAGATTTTGGTCAACTTCTTCTATAAAATCAATTTCTTGTTTCTGAGTAGTTCTCCAAAAATAATATTTTGCATGTTTGTTATGATATGCATTATTCTTTATTCTTTCACTAATTAAAAAGTTTTCCCAAAGAGCGCCTATATCACTTCTTAACTCAACAGGTGAAAAATTAGAAATTACAGAATTACGGACTCCGTTATCATAAAAATAAATTTTTATGCTCTTTTTTAGTTCATTTCGAACATTGCGACTAAAAGAACGAATATGAAAAATTACATAAGATTTTTCTAATAAATCAACATAACGCTGAACAGTAACCGTATCAATTCCTAAAAGATTTCCTAGCTCATTAAACGAAACTTCACTACCAACTTGCAAAGCCAAAGCTTGAACCAATTTTTCTATTACAGAAGATTTTCTAATATCTTGAAATTCAAAAACGTCTTTATATAGATAACTATTTACAATGTTCGTTAGGATTTCTTTTTCTTCGCCAGGATTGTTTACAACATCGGGATAAAATCCATAAACAAGTCTATTTTTTAACAGTCTCATTTCTTCTAGCATTGAAGTATGATTTACAAGTTCATTTGTTGAAAAAGGAAAAAGATTGTATTCAAATTTTCTTCCAGTTAAAGGTTCATTTATCGAATTTGATAAGTCTAACGATGACGAACCTGTCACCGCAAGCTGAACATTTGGAAAAGAATCATGAAGAAGTTTTATTGTAAGGCCAATATCTTTTACACGCTGAGCTTCATCAATAACTATAAAATCAGAATTTCCTACAAAGGATTTTAATTTTGCTGAATTAGCTTCTGAAAGAAACTGTCTTACATCACTTTCATCACAATTCCAAAATTGCACTTTTTTTTCAGAAGAAATAGAGGTAAGAATATTTTTCAAAAGAGTTGTTTTTCCAACTTGACGAGGCCCAATCAATAAAAGAACTTTTCCTTTCCCAATTTTTGAGTCTAAAACTGCTTTTAAATCTCTTTCAATTCCGTTCATAGCATAAACATTATAATATTTAATGAATATAATCAATAAATATTATAATATTTATTGATTATATTCAAAAATTGTTATGATTTCGAGATATTAATACAAATAATATCGTATTGATGCTTCAGAGTCTCGATTATTATTTAGGGAAGTAGTACTTGGAGCTAGAATATAAACACTCCAACTTTAATAGAGATTTTCTGTTTGGTCTGATTGAATTCTTCCACCGCCATAAATGAGTGATTCTTTTTGAAGACAGGGATGTGTTTTATAAATTCTTCCTCTTCCAGCGGCCATGGTTTACTAATGAAAGAAAACTCAAAATACCCGGGGAGCAGTCACCTAAAAGGGCGGGAGCAGAAAAAAGAATTCTCAAAAAGGCTCTAAGGGCGGGTTAGGAAGTAAAGCTAAAAAATTGCTGTTCGCAATTTTTTTTAACGCTTTGCTATTAAACACCGCTCGCTCTGACCGGCGAACTTACACATTTCCTTGCCGCCCTTAGCGTCTAGCGACGATATCTAGCGGTTTTGAGAAGGCTTTTTTCTGCGGTAGCCATTTTAGGTAACTGCGCTGTGTGTAGTTTGTTTGTTTATTTTTTTTCTTTAATTTAAACCTACATTCTTAATTTTCAA
>JAHAZJ010000154.1 GCA_018385315.1 Treponema sp.
TGTTTCTGTTACTTATGCTCCATCTAAAAAACCTATAATTGGAAATGCAGAAATTAAAATTGATTTAGATGGTACTGGTACAAATTTTGAAGAAAAATCAATTTCAATAAATGGCGGAATCTATACAGAAAAACCAAAAATGATTGTTGAAAATCCATTAAAACCATCAGTAAATGTTGTTTTAAAACAAGGAGAACTTAAAATTCCAAGAGAAATGAGTTTTAAAACAAGATTAGATTTGCAGATTAAAACAAATGGTGAGCCATTAGAGTTTGGAGGTAACTAACATGAAAAAATTATTACTTTCATTAACAATTATAACATTTATTTCAACATTACTTTTTGCAGAAAGATCTTGGAACGACAGAATTTTTGAGTTCAATGTCCAAGGTTCAACATTAGTTTCTAATAATCTTTTTGGAATTGAAGATATTGCAAAAGAAACTGTTGTCATTGACTTTACCAAAATCGCTAATGATATGAAAAAAAGGAATAAAGATTTTAATGAAACAATATCTATGGACATGGATGTTGGTTTTAAACTTGATATTCCAAAGGGCTTAATTTTTGGTGGGACAGCAGGTGCACAACTTTATGAAAGTTTCACTATTGGAAGAGAATTGTTTTATTTTCTTGGATACGGAAACGAATTGAATCAGGATATTACAATTCCCTTTACTGGTTATGGTGATATTTTTGTTTATACTAAAGTTGATTTAGGATGGAATTTTAAAAAATGTAAGGTTGTTATTTCCCCATCAGTTTATTCAGCATTATTACATGTAACCACAGAAGGTTCAAAACTTACAACACGAAATACAAATGATGGAAAATTTGCTTATGATTTGGATGCAAATCTTTCGGTTTATACTCCAGTCAATATGGATTCAGATTTGTATAACGAAATGATGGAAGGTAATTTTCAGGGCTTGTTGGGGGCTGGAGAAAGTACTGTACAGAATTTCTGGTCTAATGCAGGTTTAGATCTTCAGGCAAATGTAGATTATTATATAAATAATGATTTTTCTTTATGTTGTGGATTAAAAATGCCAATTATTCCAAGTAAATTGTCTTATAAATCTGCAATGACTATGAAATCTACATGGGAAACAACTGTAATGGATGCTGCTGCAGGAAATATTGCAGAGCCAACTTTTGATATATCATCAGACTCAGTTTCTAATAGAGTTTCTTATAGAATAAATCGCCCTCTAAAACTTACTGTTGGTGGAGATTTTCATCCTTGGAATAATATTATGAATTACTATGGAAATTTGGGCTTATGTTTTGAACATCCTTTTGCTCAAAACATGGAAGAATCAAGTTTCTATGTTGATTATTTATTGGGAATACATCTTAGAGTATTAAGTGTACTAAATCTAAATCTTTCTACAGAACGCACAGATAAAGTTTTCTGCCAGAAAATGTCTGCCGGATTAAATTTCAGATTACTAGAAGTAAATATAGGAGTTGCATCGGCCTCATCTGATTTTGTATGCAGCTTTAAACAGGCCGGCGCAAATATATTTTTTGATGTGCATGTAGGATTATAATTCTGACATTTGACCATTTTTTGTCAATATAGTAAAATGATTTACTTATCTTTTTTTAAAGAGGACAAAAAATGTTTGAAATTTTAGAAAAAAAGCAGCTCTCTGAAGGTGTATTCTACATGAGAGTTACTGCGCCAGAAATTGCTCGCAATAGAAAAGCTGGACAGTTTGTTATTATCCAGGTAGATGCAGAATTTGGTGAACGTATTCCGCTTACAATTGCAGATGCAAATGCAGAAGAAGGATGGATTGCACTTGCATTCCAACCTGTTGGCGCATCTACATATAAACTTTCACTTATGAATGTTGGAGATTGTCTTCCAACTGTTCTTGGTCCATTAGGAAATCCATCAAAAATTGAAAAATATGATGCACCAGTAATGATTGTTGGTGGTGGATTTGGTGTTGCACCATGTTATCCAATCGTACAGGCTCACAAAGCAATTGGTAATAAAGTAATTATGGTTATTGCTGCCCGCAATAAAGACTTAATCATTATGGAAGATGAAATGCGGGCTGCAGCAGACGAATTAATCATTATGACAGATGATGGGTCAGCTGGACGTCAAGGCGTTTCAACAATCCCTGTAAAAGAAGCCTGCGAATCTCAGTGTCCACCTGCAGAAGTAATTGCAATTGGACCTCCAATCATGATGAAATTCTGTGCACTTACTACAAAACCTTATGGTGTTAAAACAACAGTTTCATTAAATACAATTATGATTGATGGAACAGGTATGTGTGGTGGTTGTCGTGCAACAGTTGGTGGAAAAACTAAGTTTGTTTGTGTTGATGGTCCAGAATTTGATGCACACGAAGTAGACTGGGACAACATGATGATGCGTATGAAGTCTTACAAAGAAAGAGAACAGGAAGACAATCACAAATGCCGCATGATGGCAGAAGCAGATAAGCTTGCAAAGTAGGAGAAAAAAATGGCCATTGATGTAGAACTTGAATATAAAAAAATCCAGGATTTAATTAAAGCTAACGGAAAGCTTACTGCAAAAGATCGTAATGCTATTCCACAGATGGAAATGCCAGCTAGAGATCCAAAAAAGCGTGCCCGTGAAATGGCAGAAGTTGCTCTTGGTTATAGCGACAAACAGGCAATGGTAGAAGCACAAAGATGTTTACAGTGTCCAAAACCAGCTTGTATGGAAGGATGTCCTGTAAACATCAATATTCCAAAATTTATTGGTGAGATTGCAAAAGGTGAATTCAAAGCCGCTGTTGATACAATTAAAGAAACATCCCTTCTTCCTGCAATTTGTGGTCGTGTTTGTCCACAGGAAAAACAGTGTCAGGGAAAATGTACTGTTGGTAAAGTATTCAAATCAGCTGAAAAAGCAGTTTCTATTGGTCGCCTGGAACGCTTTGTTGCAGACTGGGAAAGAGAAAATGGAAAAGTAACTCCACCAACAGTTGCTCCAAAAACTGGTAAAAAAGTTGCAATTATTGGGGCAGGTCCTGCAGGTCTTACAGTTGCTGCAGATTGTGCTCGTGCTGGTCATGATGTTACAGTATTTGAAGCATTCCACAAAGCCGGTGGTGTAATGATGTACGGTATTCCTGAATTCCGTTTACCAAAGAAAATCGTTCAGGAAGAAATTTCAAATCTTGAAAAAATTGGAGTTAAATTCGAATTAAACTTCCTTGTAGGCCGAACAAATACTTTGGAACAGCTTCTTAATGAAAAAGGTTTTGATGCTGCATTTGTAGGAACAGGGGCTGGTCTTCCAAAATTCTTAAATATCCCTGGAGAAAACTTAATTGGTGTATTCTCTGCCAACGAATATCTTACTCGTGCAAACCTTATGAAAGGTTATGATAAAGAACACGCTGCAACTCCAATTTACGATGCAAAACATGTTGTAGTTTGTGGTGCCGGTAACGTTGCAATGGATGCTGCCCGCATGGCTTTCCGTCTTGGTGCAGAAACTGTTGATGTTGTTTACCGTCGTACAAGAAACGAAATGCCTGCTCGTTTGGAAGAAATTGCACATGCCGAAGAAGAAGGTGTAAACTTCAGATTCCTTGAAAACCCAGTTGAAGTACTTGGTGATGAAAATGGAAAAGTTTGTGGAGTAAAATGTCTTTCTTATGAACTTGGTGAACCAGATGCATCTGGACGTCGTTCTCCTGTTGCAATTCCAGGTTCAGAACACGATGTTCCATGTGATGCAATGATTGTTGCTCTTGGAAACGGATCAAACCCTCTTTTAGTTTCAACAACACCAGGTCTTAATGCAGATGCAAAAGGTCACATCACAGTTGATGAAAAACAAGCCACAAGCCACGCCAAAGTATGGGCCGGCGGCGACATCGTTCTTGGTGCCGCTACTGTAATCCTTGCAATGGGAGAAGGCCGTGAAGCAGCAGCTGCCATTAATGAATATTTAGCCGCAAACTAAAAAAGGAATGCCTTCGACCATAGCGGTGGCAAGTTTTGTCCTAAAGGGATGATTTTTATTAATCATCCCCTTTTTTTTGCCGATAATTAGTATATGGCAGAAAAAAATACAAAGAAAAGAAATACAGGTTTAGCAGTTGCAATTTGTTTATTATGTGCACTTGTTTTAGTTATATTATACTTAGTAAAAAAGGATCAGATTGTTACAAATCTTAAGGAAACAAATTTTTTTGAAAGAGTAGTTGGCAAAACTCCGGAGTTTGTTGAAAATCATGTTCCAGCAAATAAGTCAGAAGAAGAACAAATTCCTTTACCAGAAGAAGTTCCATTAACAATTAATATTCAACCAGAAGTTGCTCCTGTTAAAAAAGTTGAAGAAGAAACTCCTGCAGAAGTTGTAAGAAAAGAAGAAAAGAAAGCAGAAGAAAAAGCTGCAGCAAAAGTTGAAGAAAATAAACCTGTAGAAAAACCAAAAGCTAAAATAGAATTACAATTGTGTTTTATTACAGTTGATTCCGAAGGTTCAATTTCACGGAAAATGGTAAAACGTAGTGTAGAAAAAAATGATTCTCCATTAACAACTGCAATGAATCTTTTAATGGCTGGCCCAAATACAAGTTTGGCAGACGAAAAGAATTGTCTTTCTTTAATTCCAGGCGGCAGTAAATTAATTAGTGCAAGTGTTAAAGATGGAGTTGCTTATTTAAACTTTAATGATAGTTTTGAATTTAATCCTGATGGAGATGGCTACTTAAATACCCAGTTGATGCAGGTTGTTTATACAGCAACAACTTTTTCAACTGTGAATAGCGTTCAGTTTCTGATTGAAGGTGAAAAGCGAGAATATCTTGGAAGTGAAGGCCAATGGATTGGTTCTCCACTTTCAAGAAGTTCATTTCATTAATTATCTGTTTTATAGCTGGCAATAATTTTGTCGTAGTATGCCTTTCTCACAGTGTAAGCATGCATTGTTGTAGAAAGATACATAGCGTCAATATTATTGCTATTTTTTTGTTTTGAATAATATCCTATTCCAATATATTTATTTTTATTAATTTCTGTTGCCTTTTTTACAATTTTCAATTTGCATTCAGGAATATTAAGAAGACATTCAATTTCTCTTAAATCGATGTAAGAATCACAAGAGCTCTGGATTTCGGCTTTTAGAAAAGTCATGAGAGCGAACAAAGCACTTGTATCAGAATTTTCTACGGTGGTTAAATAAATAATAGCTTCATCACCAAAAACATGTATATTATTATATCCATCAATTGCTTCTTTCCAATTTGAGTCTAAGGTAATTGAATTATTGTCTAGTGTTTTAATCTTTAATTCAGTAGCTTTTTTATTTTGTTTTTCCAGTTTTGTAGAGAATTTACCATTACCAAATCCTTTAAAATCAGAAAAACTTGTATCTGAAGAATCTTTAATTTTTCCAGACAAAACACATTGCATCAAAGTTTTTCCAGAAAGATCTGTGATAGTCTTAATGTTAAAAAAAGGAATTATTGGATCAAAAGTGATATAAACATTACCACCAAACTGTGGATATTCCTGTTTTACTGAAATACCATTGTTATAAAAGTTTCTGCTTGTTGAATAATTAGGATTATCAGGAGTTATATTAGAAACTTTATTTCTTCTTGATGAAAATTCATAAAGTATATCATGTAAATAATTTAAAACATCAATTTCTTCAGCTGTGTTATTAATTTGCGTTATGAGTCTTTCACCAGTCATATTCCAGTAATCACTTTTAGGATCAATAGAAATAAGAATGCCTATATCCATTTCTGGAAGTTTATTTTCTTTATCAAATGGAGCATAATATCTAACCTGAAAAGTACTTTCATTGTACATTAAAATGCCAACGTAACTTTCTCTAACAAAGGAGTTGTCTTTGTAATAAATAAAATCTCCTGAAGTGTCAGGTATGTATGATTCAAACCCGGGCATTGAGAAAATTAAAAATGAAAAATTAAGAATTAATAATGATAATAAGAATTTTTTCATGTGTTTTTTATCTCTAATTATTTAATTTTGCAAATTCATCTTTTACAAACTGAATTGCTTTTGCTCCTGCTTCTGTTGCTGGTACAAGTTCTGCATTTTCAGCTGTACGGATTTTGAATTCAACGTTTGGAAGGTTCTTATCACCAACTACAATGCGAACTGGATAACCAATAAGTTCCGAGTCTGTGAATTTAACACCTGGGCGTTCATTGCGGTCATCAAGAATAACTTCAATTCCGGCCTTTGTAAGTTCATCATACAACTGATCTGCAACTTCCTTCATCTTATCCTTGTACTGGATTGGAATAATTGCAACCTGATATGGAGCAACTGAAATTGGCCACTGAATACCTTTGTCGTCGTGGTGACCTTCAATAATACTTGCTAAAGTACGGTCAACACCAATTCCATAACATCCCATAAGTGGAGTAACAGGTTTTCCGCTTTCTCCAAGGTAAGTAACGTTCATAGATTTTGTATATTTTGTACCAAGTTTAAAGATGTGTCCAAGTTCGTTACCTTTTTTCATGTAGAACTTACCGCCACAATCTGGACATAGGTCGCCTTCTTTACAAGTACGAACATCTGCTGTCATGAAAGCTGTAAAATCACGGCCTGGTTCAACGTGTTTAATATGGAATCCTTCTTTACCAGCACCTGCAATACAGTCGTGCATTTCTACTGTAGATTCATCCATAAGGACCGGAATCTTAATTCCAACTGGACCAACAAAGCCGTGTGGAGCACCTGAATATTTGAGTACATCTTCGTCAGAAGCAAGTTCTGCACCGGAAGCTTTGAGAACTGCTGCAAGTTTTGTTTCGTTTACGTCTAAATCGCCCCGAATAAGTACGCAGAAGAAAGTTTCAGGAATGTAAGTTGAACCACCTTCTGTAACTGTTTTTGCATTTTTGTAGAATTCGTTTTTAGAAAGGTCGATTCCACAGTTGTAAACCTTGTAAATTAAAGCCTTCAAGAAAGTTGTTGGTTTTTCACCAAAGAATTTTTCCATATCTTCAATAGAGAAAACATTTGGAGTAGCAACTTCTTCGATTGCTTTTTCAGTTTTAACCTGAGGTTTTCCTTCTGAATTAAGTGGAGTTTCTGCTTTACATGCAGCTTTTTCAACATTAGCGGCATAAGAACAGTTTGGACAAAGAAGAAGTGTGTCATCACCAACTTCAGATTCAACCATGAATTCTTCTGAACCAGAACCACCCATAGCTCCTGTATCTGCTTTTACGCTGATTGTTGAAAGTCCCATGCGTTTGAAAATACGGCGGTAAGCGGCTGCCACATTGTCGTAGGATGCATCCAAATCAGCCTGATCTTTATCAAAAGAGTAAGCATCCATCATAATGAATTCGCGGCCACGCATTACACCATAACGAGGACGGATTTCATCACGATATTTTGTATTAATCTGATATAAAGTAAATGGCAGCTGCTTGTAAGAAGAAAGACCTTCACGAACAAGGAAAGTAAAAGCTTCTTCTGCAGTAGGAGAAACTACCATATCCTGTCCCTGACGATTCTGTGCTGTAAGCATTTCGCCAGCCATTTTATCCCAACGTCCAGATTCCTTCCAAAGGTCACCGGGCTGAATTACTGTAGGTTTAATTTCAAGAAGACCAGCATTGTCCAATTCTTCACGGATAATCTGCTGAACTTTCATTAAAGAACGGTATCCAAGTGGCATGTATGCATAAAGACCGTTTCCAAGTTTACGAATCATACCTGAGCGCATCATTAACTGATGGCTTGAAATAACTGCGTCATTTGGAGCTTCACGCAGTGTAGAGATAATAGTTTTTGTAGCTTTCATGGATAATATTATAGTAAATTTACAACCTATGAGCAATGACGCGAAAAAGTAGGTTTAAATTAAAGAAAAAATCACATACAGACAGATTGCAACTTCCACGATGAAAATACTACCAGTTAGAAAGATGATGTCAAAACCGCTCCATAAGGAGCTACACTTGTAGGTCGGCAAGGAAACTTGTGTAAGCTCGCCGGTCAGAGCGAGCGGTGTTCAATAGCAAAGCGTTAAAAAAAATTGCGAACAGCAATTTTTTAGCTTTACTTTCTAACCCGCCCTTAGAGCCTTTTTGAGAATTCTTTTTTCTGCTCCCACCATTTTAGGTAACTGCTCCCCGAGTATTTTGATTTTCTTTCATTGGTAAACCAAGTGCCCCAGAAAGGCGGGGACTATAAGTGAAAAACATTGCTTTATGAAAGTCTCAAGCGTTTATGGCCGTAAATGAGTGATTCTTTTTTGAAGGCGGGGATGTGTTTAAAAAACCCTGCCCCTTCTGGGTCCATGGTTTGAATAAAGAAAAATCAAAATACCAGGGAAGTCTTAGAGTAAAAG
>JAHAZJ010000029.1 GCA_018385315.1 Treponema sp.
GCCTTCTCAAAACCGCTAGATATCGTCGCTAGACGCTAAGGGCGGCAAGGAATCTATTGTTTCCGCCCTTAGAGCCTTTTTGAGAATTCTTTTTTCTGCTCCCGCCATTTTAGGTAACTGCTCCCCGTTTTTCTTAATTTTTCTTTCATTGGTAACCCCTGTGCCCGAGAAAAGCGGGGATTTTAAGTGAAAAACATTGCTTTGTGAAAGTTTCAAGCATTTATGGCCGTAAATGTGTGATTCTTTTTAGAAGGCGGGGATGTGTTTTATAAATTCTGCCCCTTTCGGGCCCCATGGTTTGAATAAAGAAAAACATTAAAATACCAAGGAAGTCTTAGAGTAAAAGTACGAGAGCGAAAACGGAACTACGAAGTGCCTCTGAAGCTGACGAGCGCAGCGAGATGGATAACTTCCAAACAGCTTCAGCGAGCAGCTTCGTAGGTACGTTGTAGCGGTAGTACTTTTACTCTAAGACGCTGTGTGTAATTTTTTTGTTTGTTATTTTTCTTTAATTTAAACCTACATTTATATTTGAAAATATATCATTTACGGTTAAAATATAATAAAGGAATAAAATATGATTAATTTTAATAGCGAGTCAAAAACATTTTTTTTACACACAAAGGATTCTACATACGCAATTACAATTTCTGCAAAAGGATATTTGGCACATACTTATTATGGCAAAAAAATTCCTGAGGAAGACATTACTTACCTTACCCGGCAGTTTGAATATGGTTTTTCTAATAGCGAGATTTTTCGTGAAAAACACAGTCTATTGGATTTTTTACCACAGGAATATCCAACAGAAGGAGTTGGGGATTATAGAGAATCAGCATTGAGTATTTATGACAAAGATAATCACAATGCCATAGAATTAGTTTATAAAAATCACAATATTTATAATGGAACTGTTTCAATTCCCCATATGCCTTGCGTTTTCGACACATCAAACCAGGCAAAAACTTTGGAAATCATTACAGAAGATAAAGTTTTAAATGTGGAAGTAAGCCTCTATTACACCGTTTTTGCCGATACAAATGCCATTGTTCGTTTTTCAAAAATTAAAAACTGCGGCGAAAAATCACAGAACAACACAATCTATATAAAAAAAGCACTTTCCCTTTCTTTTGATATGGATAACAACGATTATGATATGATTACACTCCATGGCAGCTGGGCAAGAGAACGTCATATTGACCGCCACCCTATTCACATTGGAAAACAAGGAGTTGTAAGCCTGCGTGGAGAAACAAGCCACCAGGAACATCCTTTTATTGCAATTCTTGATCACAATGCCAATGAAAATTCTGGCAGTGTTTATGGTATAAATTTTATTTATTCTGGAAATTTTGTAGCAGATGTTCAGAGAAATCAGTTTGATACACTTAGAACTGTTATTGGAATTAATCCTGAAAATTTCAGCTGGAAGCTTGCACCAAAAGAAGAATTTTATACTCCACAGGCAGTCATTACTTATTCAGATGAAGGTTTGAATAAAATGAGCCATGCTTTTCACGATTTATATAGAGAACATTTAATTCGCAGTCCTTATAAAAAAACAATGCGCCCAATTCTCATAAACAACTGGGAAGCAACATATTTTAATTTTGACACAGATAAATTATTAGCTATAGCAAAAGAAGCCCATGAAAATGGGATTGAAATGCTTGTTATGGATGATGGCTGGTTTGGCCACAGAAACTTTGATGACTCTTCATTAGGAGACTGGTATGTAAATGAAGAAAAAATCAAAGGGGGATTGAATTATCTTGTTAGTGAAGTAAATAAAATCGGCATGAAGTTTGGAATATGGTTTGAGCCAGAAATGATTTCTCCTGATTCAGATGTATATAAAGCACATCCTGACTGGGCTATTCAAATTCCTGGAAGAGAACCTGGAATGAGCAGACAGCAGCTGGTACTTGATATTACAAGAAAAGAAGTTAGAGATTATGCCTATAATTGTGTTGCTTCAATTTTACACTCTGCAAACATTGAATATGTAAAATGGGATATGAACCGCCAGCTGGCCGATATTGGAAGTGTTGATTTACCAGCAGATCAGAATGGTGAATATTATCACAGATATGTACTTGCTGTTTACGAAATGCAGGAACGCCTTATAACAGAATTCCCAAATCTTTTACTTGAAAACTGTTCTGGAGGTGGTGCCCGCTTTGACCCGGGAATGCTTTATTACAGTCCCCAAATCTGGTGTTCTGATGATACTGATGCTATTGAGCGACTAAGCATTCAGGAAGGAACAGCACTTATGTATCCACTTTCCTGCATGGGAGCCCATGTTTCTGTATGTCCAAATCATGCTTGTGGAAGGGTTACTCCATTTAAAACTCGTGGTTATGTAGCATTAGCAGGAACCTTTGGCTATGAACTGGATATTACAAAACTAAGCCCAGATGAAAAAGCAATGGTAAAAAATCAGATTAGCTTATATAAAAAATATAGCGATTTGGTTAGAAATGGTGATTACTGGAGAATTGCAAGCTATAGTGCAAATGGAGAATATGATAGCTGGATTACAGTTTCAAAGGATAAAAAAACAGCACTCATGACTTTTATACAAGTTTTAAATCATCCAAATTATAAAACAAGAATGATTAAAATTTGTGGTCTTGATGAAAATGCAACCTATAAAATATCTTATCCTGATGAAGATAAAAATCAGTACCCGGATATGATTTTAAGTGGAAAAACATTAATGAATGCAGGATTACCGATTAAAAGAGATTGGGGTGATTTCCAGGGAAAACTGATATACCTGCAGCAGCAGTAAATAACTCCCGCAGATAGCGCAGAAAAGTGCAGATGAACGCTGATACGCGAGATCTGCGGGCATTTATTTTTCAAGTACCAGTTTTATCATTTTATACGAAAACCCAGCCTGCATCATAGCAGCAATTAATTTTTCATCCGTCTTACCTTTTTTTATAAGTTTTTCACAGGCTTTTTTGCAGATTTCTATTTCATCATTTTCTTCAAAAAATTCATCCAGGGCCTGATTACTTATTTCTTTTGAAATACCACGACTCATAAGTTCTGAAAGCAAACGACTTCGACCTTCATAATGATTTATTTTTCTAGAATGAAGCCAGGCAGTTGAAAAACGAAAATCACTTAAATAATTTTTACTTTCAAGTAAATCAAGAGCCATCATAATATATTTTTTTTCAAAGCCTTTTTCAGTAAGCTTACGATTCAATCCAAAACGACTTTGTTCACATCGGGCAAGATATGCAACAGCTTTTAATTCAACAACACAAGCAAGGCCAGCATCTAAAAAAATTTCAGTCTGAGAATCATTATATTCAACATCTTTATCAATTAAATCAAAATTAATTCCTGGAAGATATTCAGGACGGACAAAAAAAGACGTCCCCTCTTTTGGAATTACTTTGTACATGCCAGCATATGATGTTGGATTTATGGATGAAATAATCATATATTAAAAGTACTCAAAAAAAGTTCTATTTTCAATTAAAAACTAATATGTAATGAAAAAAGACATAAAAAAAAACGCGATGGATAAAACACCAATCGCGTTTTGTATATAAGTTTGATCTGTTTTCGAATTCCAAAAACTAACGTTTTGAGAACTGGAAGCGGCGACGAGCACCTTTCTGACCGTACTTTTTACGTTCAACCATACGTGGATCACGTGTGAGGTATCCGTTAGCTTTAAGAGCTGTACGAGCATCTGGATCAACCTGTACTAATGCACGAGAAATTCCGTGTAAACAAGCAGCAGCCTGTCCGTTTAATCCGCCACCCTGTACGTTAATAAGGATGTCGTATTTGTTACCCAATGAAGTAACAACTAATGGCTGATTTACAACCTGAACCTGTTCTGCAGAAGAGAAGTAATCTTTTACATCTTTTCCGTTTACAACAATTTTACCTGAGCCTTCGCGAACAAATACACGAGCTACAGCTGTCTTTCTTCTACCTGTACCAATAGCAATATTCTTTACCATTTCCTAGACTCCTGAATTAAAGTTCGATTGGCTGTGGATTCTGAGCAGCATGTGGATGTTCAGCACCAGCATAAATCTTAACATTAGCCATCATTTTGCGGCCAAGACGACCATTTGGAAGCATACCTGCAACAGCTCTTTCCATTGGTTCTGTTGGATGTTTTTCCAAAGTTTTTTCGTATGTGTAAGAACGAAGTCCACCTACGAAACCTGTGTGATGATGATAAATCTTTTTCTGTTCTTTACCACCAGTAACAGCAGCTTTTTCAGCATTAATAATTACAACAAAATCACCCATTAACTGGTTTTTTGTAAATGTTGGTTTGTTTTTACCACGAGCGATATAAGCAGCTTTTGCAGCTACACGTCCCATTGGTTTTCCGGCTGCATCAATAATGTACCATTTGCGAGCCTGTTCAGCTTCTTTAACGAAGATAGTTTCCATGATATACCTTACTTAATATAAAAGTTTATCTTGCAGCAATTAATCTTTGCATCTGATTCATTGCCACATAGGATTTTCGATGAGCAGTCAAAAATCCTTTAACGGGTATGATATTTTAGTAAATTTACAAGGGGTGTGTCAAGAGCGAGATTAATTATGGAATAATTATATTCATAACGCCAGCTTTCAGATTATTGAATGGTAGCAGAAAATAGTACTTGATTTCTGAATTGGACTATGTTATATTCCAATTAGTGGTGAGTCCTACCCCAAAGTGGAATCCTTAAAAGCAGTGACCCCTACTGTGAGTGGGAACTTTAAAAGCGGTGAGTCCTACCGTTAAGTGGAATCGATGATCGTGTCAAATCAGTTTCCCCTCAAAATCATAAAAGTAATCGACCATTTGTCGGAATTGTTGTAATTTGCGGAAAACATAAATACATTGATTTAAGTCCAAATCCAAAAGATAATCCTGCACAAGCACATTATAAGAAATTATGTATAAAAGAAATAGAATGGTGCCGTAAAAATCAGGAAGCCATTGTTAACAAAGCGAATAAATTATATTACCTTGTTCAAAAAACAAATTGCAGTAGTATGCTCAAGAAAAGATGTAACGATTTTAAGAAACTTGAAAAAGTATTGGAAAAATTGTTGCAAAAAGAAAAGAAAGCAT
>JAHAZJ010000192.1 GCA_018385315.1 Treponema sp.
AAGTAAATGTTATTACTTGTGCAGCACCAAATTTACGGGAACGTCCTAGTAATGGATTTAATTCTGGTGATGGAAATCGTGCTGTAAAAATTTCTGATTCTGAATTGGAAAAGATTCATATTAAACGTGGAAGAAAAATTCTGGAGGCAGCAACTGCCAATAAAAATGAAGTTGTAATTCTTGGGGCTTTTGGTTGTGGTGCATTTATGAATAAACCAGAGGTTGTTGCAAACGCTTATAAAAAAATAATTGAAGAATTTAAAAATGCGTTTGAAACAATTGAGTTTGCAGTTTATTGTTCACCTCGTGATGAATCGAATTTCAAAATATTTAGTGATATATTAAAACAGTAGAGAATAAATTATGGGCATGCGACGTTTATTTATTATCAGAAAAGACTTACATCTCTCTGCCGGAAAACTTGGTGCAATGGTTGCTCACTGTGCAGAAGGTTACTGGATGAAGGAGTTATAAAAACTTCGAGAACGGCTGAGTCAAGGGCTTGAGCGGAGCGTCCCTTGACCAGACGTATTTGGCTTATCAGAAAAAATACAGCCGAGCAGAATGGGAAGATGTACCGTTGGAGATGTAGGAAAACTGCTTACAGCAGTTTTTTGTTGAACACCGGTACAAAAATGCTCCAAGCCTTCGCTTTTTTGTACCTACACAGGTTCAAACCTCTAAAGGATGAAGTGGCTCATTCGATTAGTAAGAAATATCAATTGTATAAGGGTTAATATTAGTAGGTGCAATTATTGCACCTAATTTTTTTATTAAAAGTGCAATAATTGCACTTTTAAATTTATCAACAAGTGCAAATTGATTTATATTAAAGGTATGAATCAAACATTAAAAGAAATCAGAAAATCAAAAAATCTAACTCAAGAACAGGCTGCTTTATTATCTAATATTTCATTACGAAGTTATAAAACTTATGAAAATGATGAATCAAAAATAGATTCGATGAAATATAAGTATATGCTGGATTTATTATCCAAATATAACTCAATAGATGAAGAGCATGGTTTATTATCTTTATCGCAGATAAAAGAAAAATGCAAAACAGTGTTTGATGAATATAAAATTTCTTATGCCTATTTATTTGGTTCATATGCAAAGGAATCAGCAAAGGAAACTAGTGATGTAGATTTACTAGTTTCATCAGAAGTAAAAGGTTTGAAGTTCTATGGATTTGTAGAAAAAATAAAAAATGCCCTGCAAAAAAAAGTTGATGTATTAGATGCAGGTCAGCTTAATGATAATCCAGAATTACTAAATGAAATCTTAAAGGATGGGATAAAGATTTATGGAGGATAAGATATGGAAAATTACGACGAATTGGAACAGCAATTTATGCGGCTTTCTGGAAATGCGGAAGAAGGAAGTTTTTATGATTTACTAAATCAGTTCAGTATTTTCAGTTCGACTTATTCTGATGTTTTGAATAAAGGTGAATATCCTGATAAGGAAAGGTAGGATAACCTAAAAAATTGTTACATCGCAATTTTTCTTAACGGTTCTTCGATTATAGGCATACAAGAAACACGGATATAGAATTATTGGTGAACTGGATAATATTCCTGATGGAAATAAGAAATATCATCTGGTGAAGGAGTTATAATGGCAAAAGTTTATATATTATGCGGAAAAATTTGCAGCGGGAAATCAACTTATTCTCAACAGCTTCGTAAAGATAAAAAGGCAGTCATTCTTTCTGTTGATGACATCACACTCACTCTTTTGGGGCAAAACGGTGGCGACACTCTGGATGTTTATGTTGAAAATTGGAGCAGTACTTTTTTCAGAATTCAGTAGAGATTGTGGAAACTGGAATAAATGTTGTTCTTGACTGGGGATTCTGGACTAAAAGTGAACGGGATTTTGCAAAACAGTTTTACGGTTCCCGTGGAATTGAATACGAGTTCCATTACATCAGCATAAACGATGAAGAATGGTACCGCCGACTGGAAAAACGAAATAAAGATGTTCTGGAAAAAAAGTCTGATGCATATTATGTTGATGAAGGACTGGCAGAAAAATTTAAATCGATTTTTGAAATCCCTGGGAAAGATGAAATTGATGTTTGGGTTGAACAGTAAAAGGTAGGTGATATGACACACACGGAAAAAACGGAAATTAAATACGTCACATCTGAAGATAAAAACTTTTGGTATAGCCTTGATAAGCATTTGCCTGAAGATCAATTTGAAATAAAAGTCCGGGATAAAATGGGGTACGTTCTTTTTGAAGAAGGAAAACCTGTGGGCTTATTGCGCTATAACTTGTTCTGGGACAACACACCTTTTTGCACAATGCTTTTTGTAGACTGGAATGCACAGAAAAAAGGTTATGGCCGTAAGTTGATGGAACATTGGGAAGCTGACATGAAATCAAAAGGCTACGGCATGGTGATGGTTTCTACTCAAGTGGATGAAAGCGCTCAGCATTTTTACAGAAAGATTGGTTATAAAGATTGCGGCGGCTTTACTGTTGATATTCCAGGATTTGAACAGCCAATGGAAATGTTTTTGAGTAAAGGCCTGTAAATGGAAAAAATATACAGTATGTTGTTTTCAAAAGTTTATCCCTGTCTGATTGCAAAAGCTGAACGCAAAAATCGGACACGGGAAGAAGTTGATGAGATTACCTGCTGGTTCACTGGTTATTCAAAGGATGATATCAAAAGTTTTTTTGGAAAACGATATAACTTACGGGGACTTCTTTTTAAAAGCTCCATCACTTAATCCAAACAGAAAACTTATAAAAGGTTCTGTGTGCGGTATTAAAGTTGAAGAAATTACAGAGCCTTTGATGCAGGAAATCAGATACCTTGATAAACTGGTAGATGAACTGGCAAAAGGTAAATCAATGGATAAAATCCTGCGCAAATAGAATTGAAAAAAAGGTAAACAATATGAAACAAAACAATAATAAAAATTTCCCACATGTGAAGAACATTTGGAACCGAAAACTTGGAGGTTTCAAATGGTAATGTCAAATAGCAAACTGCGTTCAGCAGTTTTCCAACAAACACACTTCCTCGGAGTTTTGATTCCTGAGGATATTACTTTGACTTTGGAAGATGGGAGTAAGTAAAATGCTAAACAACCCTTACGGCTTGTTTTTAACGCATTTTTCTATACTATAAGCCGCTATATGAACGAAGCTTACGGCTGCAAATCAGGATATGGAACTCCAATTCATGTTACGCTGGTTCCTCCTTTTCACTTGCCTGAAGAATACAAAACTGCTGATTTAATTCAGGCAATTCAAAAGGAAGTTTTGCCAGCGGCTGCTCAACTGAAATTTGATGCTCACATAGATAATTTTGACGCCTTTGGAGATAGAACAATTTTTGCAAAAGTAATCCGAGATGAAAAATGGACTGCACTGCGTGATAAGGTTCTTGCTGCAGTTTTGAAGGCAGCTCCTGGTTGTACAAAAAAAGATCAGTTGCATGTAGAACCTAAGAAAGCCCGCTGTCGCAGCCTTTCTTTTAACGGTTCTGCTAGCAACACTTTCCAGCCACATCTTACAGTTGCCAATCGTGATATTCCGACGGGAGTTTCTGCAGATGCGTTACAGGTGATGAACGAGTTGAACCTGGTGGAAGATTTTCTAGTGGATAACATCACCATTTTTGAAAGAAAAGGCGGAAAATGGGAAGTAGCCTGGAGCGGAAATCTGTAATGAGTAAATATAGCAAACTTTGGGATTACATAAAAACACAGGAATGTGATTCTCTGAAATTGTCTTACGAAGAAATAGAACAGATTTCCGGTTGTCCGATAGATCATTCATTTTTAACATATAAAAAGGAATTGCTGGAGTTTGGATGGTCTGTTAAGAAAATCTGGATGAAAGAAAAGTGTGTGGAGTTTGTACATGAAAATAGTTTATAACGAAGAAAGACTAACCCCAGAAGCATACATTGATTTTCTTAAGCGAACAAATCTTGGATCTCAATATCCTAAGGAAAGATTTCAGGAAAGAATTGCAAAACTTGTGAAAAATGTTACAATCAGCCTGGTTGCAAGAGACGAAGACAATAATCATCAGATTGTGGGAGTTCTTTTTGGGCTCACAGATTTTTGTTACTGGCTTTATGTTACTGATTTAGGTGTGGATCGCTCTTATGAAAAACAAGGAATTGGTAGTCAGCTGATGAAACAGGCACACACAATTGCCGGTGGAGAAAAAGATATTGCTGTATATCTGATAGCAAATGATCAGGCAATTCCATTTTATGAAAAATTAGGAATGAAACTTTCAACTGATGTAATGCAGTATAATAGAATAGAATGGACAGAGTTTAAGGTAGTATAAATGAAAAGACAATCAATCGGTATATTTTGTGTTTCAATTAGTTGTCTGGTGGCTGGAGCTGCTTGCCACGGGCTACGCATATCAGAAGATCCTGTGAAGTTTAAAGTTGGTGTTATTGCTGGAATTTTAATGATTATTTCGGCCATTTCTTTTGCAATTGCGGGTATAATAGTAGCGGTAAAGGAAAAAAAATCAAAAGAGGTAAAATCGGCATGAAACCAGATACAGCGGTTGAATTATTATCGAAATATGTAAAAGGAGAAACTTTGCTTCGTCACTGCAAAACTGTAGGCGTTGCAATGCGTTATTTTGCGGAAAAGTTTGGTGAGGATGCAGATTACTGGCAGAGCGTTGGCATTTTGCACGATATCGATTTTGAGCAGCATCCAGATAATCATTGTGTGGCTTGCGTAGATATTTTTAATGAAGAAAAAGCAAATTTTCCTGAGATTGAGGACCAGATTGTGCATGCAGTTCAGAGTCATGGATTTGGACTTTGCTGTGATGTTGAACCTGCTCACCAAATGGAAAAAGTTTTGTTTGCAGTAGATGAATTGACTGGTCTGATTTTTGCCTGTGCTATGGCTCGTCCATCGAAGTCGGTAATGGATATGGAATTAAAATCGGTAACAAAAAAGTTCAAGGATAAAGCTTTTGCTGCCGGATGTAGTCGCGATGTAATTCGCCAGGGTGCCGAAATGATGGGCGTTGAACTAAACGATTTGATTCAGGATTGTATTTTGGCAATGAGAAGCCAGCATGAAGTTTGCGGGTGTTAGAGAATGATTAAAGGAATTCATCACGTTTCAATGAAGTGTCGTCCTGAACAGCTAGAAAAAGTTCGGGATTTTTATTGCCGTATGCTGGGGCTGCCAGTTTGTGCTGAATGGGAAACCGGATTTCTGCTAGACACCCTTGCTGGTAAAGTTGAATTTTTTACCAATGCCCAGGAAGATTTACCAAAAGGAACAATCCGCCATTTTGCTTTTGAAGTAGATGATGTGGATGCATATATTCGTTTGTGTAAAGAAAACAATCTCGAAATCTTCATGGGACCAAAGGATGTTGTTCTTGGGGATATCAAAGCCAGAGTTGCATTTACATATGGTCCGCTTGGTGAAGAAGTAGAATTTTTTGAAGTAAAAGATTAAAAGAAGAAATCTGCTATACGTTCACGTCAAGGCACGCTTCGCTTAAAGCTTTGACATGTCCGTTTATTGATTTTTATTTAGGAGGATAAAATCGCTATGCCAATGATTAAAGTTGAAACTACAGTAAGTCTTACAACAGAAAAAAGAGATGTATTAAAAGCTGAACTTGGAAAAGCTATCAGCATTATGGGAAAACCAGAAAGTTATTTGATGATTAATCTTGTTGATAATCAGGATTTGTATTTTGGTGGCAAGAAGAT
>JAHAZJ010000156.1 GCA_018385315.1 Treponema sp.
TAAATAGGTTAGCGGAGGAAGAAAATGCTTGTATTGCCCGCATATTTTGATGGAGAGACAGTAAAAACTGTAGACAATTATAAATTCTCAAAAGATCAGAAACTGATGATTACAGTATTGGATGAAGAAGAAGAAGAAAAGAAAATAAATGGAATCAAGACTTTGCGAGGCAGCCTTTCGAAATATGCGAATCCAAAGTTAATTGAAAAAGAGAAATCGGCATGGAGTGTGGCAGCTGGAGAAAAGTATGGTATACGCTGATGCTAATTGTCTTTTGAGATTTATTCTGAATGATAATCAGGAAATGGCTGATTATACAGAAAATCTTTTGAATACTCAGGAAGTTTTTTTATTACATGAAGTTCTTTGTGAGATGGTATATGTTTTAGACAGTGTATATAAAACTTCTAGAAAAGATATTAATAAACAACTCTCTGCTTTACTTGAATATGTAACTATTGAAGATTCAGATGTTATGAAAAATGCCCTTCAGTTTTACGCCGATACTAAATTAGATTTTGTAGATTGTATTCTTCTTTCCTATTTCAAAACAAATAATATCCAGGTAGCAACCTTTGACAAGAAACTGAAAAACAAGATGAAGTAGTTTAAACCGGGGAAGGCTTTCCCCTCCTTCTATATTATCGTTGCAATTGCAGGTAAATGTTGACCAGCATTTCAGACACAGTTGAAGTGCAACCCTAAAGCTGGGCAAATAAAGTTCAATTTTAGTAGGTGCATTTTTTTATCTATTTTTTTTCTCTTGTTTTTATATCGTTATTTTCTTTGTAAAAATCCAGATACTGGTTCAGTATTCCAAGAGCATACATAATGCTTTTTTCTGCATCTTCTGGTTCATCTGCTTCATCAACATCGCTTTCGAAAATAGCATCACGCAATTCAATAAAGCAATGATTCATTTTTAAATATTTTTCTGTTGCTGTCATAATTTTTCCTTCAAATTTTTATATTTATTATAACTCAAATTGATAAATACTGTAGAGATTTGTAATATATTTTTCCAACAACTTTTAGTATAATTTATTCATGTTATACGAAAATAATACTTATGATGAAGAGAGAGCATTATACGGCATTCAGGATGCTGTAATAAATAACTGTAAATTTTCAGGCCCAGCAGATGGTGAGTCTTTCTTAAAGGAATGCCGTCATATTCAAGTAAATAACTGTTTCATGGATTTGCGCTACCCTCTTTGGCACGTTACTGAGGGTGTTTTAAATAACTGTGAAATGACGGAAAATTGTCGTGCGGCTCTTTGGTATGATGATAATATTCGTATAGAAAATTGTAAAATGATGGGAATTAAAGCTTTAAGAGAGTGTAAAAATATTGTGTTAAAAAATACTCTTGTTAATTCTCCTGAATTCATTTGGAAAGTTTGGGGTTTAGAAATTGATAATGTTGAAATTCTTGAAAGTGAATATCCTTTTTTTGAGGTAAGAAACGCAAAAATCAATAAGCTAAAAATGAAAGGAAAATATTCTTTTCAGTATGATGACAATATTGAAATCAGTAATAGTGAATTTGATACAAAAGATGCATTCTGGCATTCTAAAAATATGATAATTCGTGATTCTGTTATAAAAGGTGAATATCTTGCCTGGTATTCTGAAAATCTTACTTTTATAAACTGTAAAATTATTGGAACACAGCCATTCTGTTATTGTAAAAACCTTGTTTTGGAAAACTGTACTATGGAACAGTGTGATTTGTCCTTTGAACGGTCAGAAGTTCAAGCTACAATAAAAGGTAAAATTGACAGTGTGAAAAATCCTCTTAAAGGGCAGATTAAAGCTGATGAAATTGGTGAAATAATTTTAGACAAAACATTTAATTTTAAAACAGATTGTAAAATAATATGCTAAATTTATGGAAAAGGATTTATTTATGAAAGTAAAATGTTTTGTCAATCAAAGGGATTTTTCCTGCAATGTTTTTGTTTGTTCTGATGATAAAGGGGCATTTATTGTGGATTTAGGTTATTACGATTCAGAAATAAAAAAATATTTATCAGCTTTACCAGAATTAAAATTTGTTTTGCAAACCCATGGTCATTTTGATCATATTATGGGTCTGGATTCTTTTTCAAAAGATTTTCCTGATGTTCCAGTTTATATTCATGAACAGGAAGTTGATGTTGCATTAAATCCAACAAATAATGGTTCAATGGGAATGCTCTATTCTCCTGTTTCTCTACAAATTACTTTTAAAACATTAAAAGAAGGAATGTGCCGCCTTTGTGATTATGATTTTAAGGTAATCCATACGCCAGGACATACAAAAGGAAGCTGTATGTTCTTTTTTAAAGATCAGAAAATTCTTTTTACAGGAGATACAATCATAGAAACTAGTATTGGCAGAACTGATTTACCAACTGGAGATGAAGCAGCTTTGTTCCGTAGTTTGGAAAAGTTTAAAAAAATTAGTTTTGATGATGATGTAGAAGTTTATTTTGGACATGGCACTTCTTTTAGTTATAAAGAACTTATGAAACATAATTCATTTTTAAGATAAAACGAATCACAAGGACAGTTTAGAATGGCAATAATAAAAGATGATTTTTCAGTTGAAAACAAAAAAATATATATTTTCAGACAAAAAGATATTCTTGTAAGAAAAGATGATAATTCTAAGTTACCAGATTCAAGTGTATTTAATTTATTAAAAGAAAAAGGTAATTTTTGTTTATCTATTTGTGATACTTGTACGCAATCCATTGCAGCAGAAGCAGACAATTCATTTGATGAAAATATAGCCAGAAATGGAATTGCTGATTATGAATTTATTCCGTTAAGACAATATTTTTACATTGCAGATGCAGAAGCAGGTTCTCTTAGTGCAAGAATGAAATCATATCTTGAATGGATAGCTTCTACAAAATATTGTTGCAGTTGTGGAAAAGAATTGAAATTATATAGCAAGGAAAATGCTTTGGAGTGCGAGGGATGTGGAAAAATTCATTATCCACGAATTGAGCCTTGTATTATTGTTTTAGTTCATAAAGGTGAAGAAGTTCTTCTTTTGCGACATTCATATAGAAATCAGGATAAATTCACATGCCTTGCTGGTTTTATAGAAGTTGGAGAAACTGCAGAACAATGTGTTCAAAGAGAAGTGGCAGAAGAAGTTGGAATAAAAATCAAAAATATAAAATATAAAGGAAGTCAGGGATGGCCTTTTCCAGATCAGTTGATGTTAGCTTTTTATGCTGAATATGATAGTGGAGAATTGAAACTTCAGGAAAATGAAATTTCTGAGGCTAAATGGTTTAAAAAAGAAGAGATGCAAAATATTCCAGGACCAGGAACGGTTGCCTGGAAATTAATACACGATGATTTTTAATTCTTATTTTTTCATCAGCATTTCGTAAGTTACACCGTATTTTTCTGCAATATCTTTTGCAAAAGACTGGCCTTCTGGTGGAGCGACTTCCACTTTGAAAGAACGCTGACCATCTTTAGATTTTACCACCAGGGATGCGGCTTTATTTTCTTTACTAATTTCATTTATTTCTTCAATATCAAAAGCAAGCTTATGCATATGAGTATTGTAAATTGTGCGGATTCCTTTTGTTAGCAATGCTTTTACTGAATCCCGGGCAATGTAGTAGCCTTCTTCAAATGATGTTGTAGAATAGGTTTCATTTAATAAAAGAAGGCTCGTTTCTGTACAGTCGGTGAATAATTCTTTAAAGCGTTTACATTCTTCTCCAAGGCGGCCAAGATCCATAGTTTTATCTTCGTCGGCAGGGAAGTGAGTAAAAATGGAATCAACAGGATTAAAGCAGAAAGAATCTCCTGGCACAAAAAGTCCGGCCTGAGCCAGAACAAAAAGCAAGCCTACTGCCTGAGTGATTGTGGTTTTTCCACCACGGTTTGCACCAGTAAGAATATAAACTAAGTGGTCTGGATTAAAGTCCAGGGTATTTGGAACAATGCCCGAAGGACCAAGAGTGTCAGCAAAGTTTGAAAGTAACTTAAAGTTATAAATGCCTTCTGCCTTCATATATGATTTTGGACTTTCTTGTGGAGCAACCTGGGCACGGCAGAAATGGAAACCTTTATCCTGCATGGCTTTTATATATGCGGCAAAACGAATGTAAAAAATGAATTCTGGAATAAGATTTGTAATATCTGTAACTGGAAGATAAACATACTTTTTAAGAACGCCCTTAAGTTTGTGAACAATGTTTCCAATCATCAGATTTGCTATTTTATCCATATAGAAAGTGGCATTTTCTACCTGAGGATCCGCAATTTTAGCAATGGAAAGCACAGTTTCTATTTCTTTTTTTGAAGAACTGAGTTCGTGATATTTAAAATCATTTTTCCATGTGGCTTCTTCTTTTACAGAATCTTTAATGGCCAGTTTGGAATAAAAGTCACCCATTACGCTGGATTTTGTAAATTCTTTTTTATTAAAAGAAATAAGTCCAACTCCATGAGCTTCATATTTTTCATTTAAGTTTACTCCAAGAGTAATACTTTTTAAATCTGATGTAGTAACTTTGATATTTTTGATATCTTCTTTTAATTCTGCAAAACCATTGTCATTATAAAGTTCTGAAACGTAATTTTTTAGTCTGTTCATCCCTTCCGATTTAAGTTCTACATCACAAAGGCATTTGTACATTGCTTCTACAGATTTTATATAATCGTTAATTTCTTCAAGACGATGGAGAAGTTCCCAGGCAGAACCTGTATCTTCGTAGTGACCGGAAAAACCGCTGAACTGTTTTTCATAATCAATGTGCTGCAAAACTTCTATCAGCTTCTGACTCATATCAGGATGTTCATAAATGTCCTGAAAAACCTGGCAACGATATTCTGTTATTTTTGGATCATCACACATTTTCTGAAAAAACTGAGTAAAAATCTGCTGTTCTTCGTATTTATCAGAAACTTTTTCACAAATAAAATCGATGCCTAAATCGTGATAGGCAACATCTGATAGATTTTTAAAATTGTTCTGTCCTTCTGGAAAAAGAAGGCTCAATGTTTGATTTTCCATTTAATTTCCCTATATATTATTTTAAGGTTTCAACTTCCTCTAACCAGCTGGTAGCCTGCGCATCACTTGGCATTCTCCAGTCACCACGAGGAGAAAGGTTTACGGTTCCTACTTTTGCACCGTCTGGCATGCAGGAACGCTTAAATTGCTGGCTAAAGAATCTTCTATAAAAGTTTTTAAGCCATTTTAAGAGAATTTCATTGCTGTAGTTCAATTCTGATTTTTGGGCGAGGAAGTAAATCTTTGCTGGAGAGAAACCAAAACGAAGCAGATAGTATAAATAAAAATCGTGAATTTCATAAGGTCCAACTAAATCTTCTGTAACTTGAGAAATTTTGCCGTTTTCTGGTGGAAGCAATTCCGGGCTTACAGGTGTGTCTAAAATATCTTTTAAGTTGTGGGAAAGTTTTTGGTTTCCATTTTCTTCTGCTTGATTTGCGTACCATTCTACAAGATAGCGTACCAAAGTTTTTGGAACTGATGAGTTTACTCCGTACATAGACATGTGGTCCCCGTTGTAAGTACACCAGCCAAGAGCAAGTTCAGACAAGTCGCCGGTTCCAATAACAATTCCATTTGTTTTATTTGCATAGTCCATTAAAACCTGAGTGCGCTCACGAGCCTGGCAGTTTTCGTAAGTAATATCGTGTTTTCCTTCATCCTGACCAATATCTTTAAAATGCTGTCGCACTACATCTGCAATGGGTATTTCTTTTAAGGTTGCGCCACATTCTTTTGCGAGAGTGCAGGCATTGTTGTAAGTGCGGTCTGTTGTACCAAAGCAAGGCATTGTAATTGCAGTAATTTTGCTGCGGTCTATACCAACAATATCAAAAGCAGTACAAGTGATTAAAAGAGCGAGGGTAGAATCAAGGCCGCCGGAAAGACCGATAACAGCCGACTGACAATTTATGTGGCGTAATCTTTTTGCAAGTCCTCTAGATTGAAGCTGAATTACTTCCAGACAGCGCTGAGTTCTTTCATCAAGTTTGCTTGGTACAAAAGGATGGGCATCTACATAACGAGAAAAATCATAAGTTTTTGGTTCTGCAAATTCTATCTGAATGGTTGTGTATTTTTTATTAAAAGTATTATTGTTGGCAGAAAATCCAAAGCTGGTTGTTTTTCTTCTTTCCTGGCAAAGTCGTTCTACATCAACATCAGCAAAAATTGTTTGATTTGAAAAAAGAGTGCTTTGTGCAAGTAAAGTTCCGTTTTCTGCTATCAGATTGTGACCTGCAAAAATCATGTCTTGAGTAGATTCGTCTTTTCCGGCATTTGCATAAACATAAGCGCACAAAGAACGGGCTGAATGGCTTTTTACAAGATTGCGGCGATAATCAGCTTTTCCAATCACTTCATTTCCAGCTGAAAGGTTCACAATAACTGTGGCGCCTGCAAGAACATGACGGCTTGAAGGTGGAACAGGAACCCATAAATCTTCGCAAAGTTCACAGGCAATTGTAAGGGCGGAATTATTTTTATCTTGAATAAGAATGTCTGTACCAAATGGAACTGAATCAAAACCTGCAAAACTAATAAGCTTTGTTTCCATATTTTGCTGGAATGGAGTAAAGTGGCGGCGTTCGTAAAATTCACCGTAGTTTGGTAAATAAGATTTTGCAAACAGAGCAAGAAGTTTTCCCTTAAAAATTGCAGCGGCGCAGTTATAGATGCCTTCTGCTTGTGGAACTGGAAGTCCTACAAAAATCAGGGAATTAAGTTTTGAAGTTTTTGAACATATTTCTTTCAGCTGATTTTCTGAGGCTTTTTGTAAAGTCTGCTGAAAAAATAAATCACCACAGGTGTATCCAGTAATACAAAGTTCTGGGAAAACAATGATGGAAGCGCCTTTTTTTGCGGCGTTTTTTGCTTCTTCAATAATCTGATTTGCATTGAAAGTACAGTCTGCCACCTTAAGTTCAGGGCTGGCACAAGCTGTTTTTATGAATCCATAGTACATAAGTTAAATATATCACAAAAGAGGAATATGTGTAATTGCAATAAATTTTTGTTGGAAACCTGGGACGCCAGCTGGGAGACTTGATCGTTGATTTTGTAGCAACTGGAAATATAGTTAAATAAGTAATGATTATTATTCATTAGAGTTTGAAATTTGTTCTTCAAAATAAATTTCAAACTCTGAATATTTATTTAAAAAACCCTGTTTGTCGCCAACCCCAAGAGTTTCATAAATTATTTTCATACGATTTTTTACAGAACCTTCTGTCATTTTTTCTTCCATTGCCAGGTTTTTGTATGGAACTTTATTAAGAATTGCAGTGAGCCATTCTGCATCTCTGGAAGTAAGATTTTCAAATTTTGCCAGATTAAGTTTTTTATTTGAAGAACTGATTTCAAAAAAATCAAAGAGATATGAATGAATAAATAAGAGCGAAACAGCCAGAACAGCAGAGACAGAAATTTTTTCCAGAAGAGATTTTAAGAAAATTTCCATAGGGAAACGAAGTTCTGTAAGTATAAGAAGAATCAATATAACAGTTGAAATAATATTTTTAATAAACCTTTTTTTATTAAAATAACCTCTGGCATAAATAGAAGAAAGACAAAGAAAATAAAGAAGTAAACCAATAACATTTTCCGGTTCCCACACAAGAATAAGGGCACTGTTCAAAAAAGTAATAATAGAAAAAATAAGTGTTCTTGTAGGAAAAAAGAAAATGATAATAAAAAGAATTATAGAAATAATCTGAAAAATAAAAGAAAAAAATGAAAAATATGACTGAAGAATTCCTTTAATGCCAGAAACAAAAAGCATCTTAACAATGGAAAAACAAAAAATAATAATGGCCACAAAAATAAATAGTTTGAATGCTTTGAGTGAACTTTTTGAATAAATTATTTTTTTAATATAAATAATTAAACCTATATTTTTTATTTATTCCTAGAGCAGAAAAGGAAAATATAGAAAAATTCTTTTAAATATGACCTTTTATGACCTTGTTTTATGGGAAAACGCATTTTATTATTTAGATATTCTTAAAAATAAGGGAGAGAAACATTATGAAAAAAATTTTAAAACCAATGGCAATTGGAATGTTTGCAGAAATGTGGTCAGAGCTTTCAGAAAAAGAAAAGCAACTTATTATTGATAACGCAGATTCTGTAAATATTCAGTTTGATTCAGATATAGGAGTAAATAAAAATTCTGAAATAGGACATGCTGCAACTGTTGGAAATACAAAGGATATAGATGCACTTGCAGAATATTATGGAATCATAGAATTTTTAAAAGAAACAGGTGGAGAAAAAACAGTACCAGTTGATTTATTGGGTTCTGAGTTCACTGATATAGATGTAAATGAAGTAAGTGTAGCTCCAGTTCTTGAAATGTTTATGAGAACAGAAGAGTGGGATAAATTGAAAGAAGTACTTACTTATATTGGAGAAGAAGATAAATATAGAGAAATAAAGAATAGATGGGAGACTATTAATAACAATTGGGATAAAACTGTAAATACTGCCAGGGGATCTTTATTAGATGCAGATGGTGATTATTCTGTTCCATTAGTTGATAATATTGGTGGAATGTTGAATGATGGTGATGTACTTGTGACATGTAACAGAAAAAAAGCTTGGGTAATTGCAGGCGATTGGTCCCATGGAGGAATATTTTCCGAAGATTTATATTCTAATAAGGATAAGGATAGAAGTTACTGTGTATATACTGCTGAGCCTGGAACTTATAATGAAGATTATAAGCCAGAAAATGATACAGATCCAGATAGATGGGGTGTAGCATGTCTTGAAACAATTTATGCTTATACTAAAGCTAAGCGATTCGCAGTTTTACATCCAAAAAATTATTCTACAGAAACTGCAGAAAAAGCAGTTGAAGCTGCAAAAACAATTTACTATGACACAAAAGCTCCATACCATTTACCAATACAAGAACTTATTTGGTTAGGTGATACAAGTCATGATTTAACAAAAAATAATACATATTGTACAAAGGTTGCTTACACTGCTTGGAAAAAAAATGGAGTTGATTTAGATGCTGACAATTTTGTAGGTAATTTAGTGTCTCCTGATGAAATATATGGTTCATCAATACGACGAACCTTTACATTAAAAATATCAATTTTATGGTGGTCATATACCAAAACCTGGGTAACATATGAACCAACAACAACTGTATTAGTGGAGAAATATAGATAATCATGAAGAGAAAGAACTTTATAATTTTATTAATATTTGTTCTTTCTCTTTTATTTTCCTGTTGTTGGGGACCAAAAGAGAAAGCAGACAGTGAAATTTTCACAAGTATAGAACCAATGGAGTGGTCGGAGGATTATATAGTTTCGGCATCTAATTATCCAAGTTCTATACTTATTTGGGATTCAAAGACAAATAAACTGGTGCGAGAAATATCCTTACAAAAAGAAAAAAGAGCTATAACTATTCTTGATATGGCAATTTTGGAAAAATCTGCATGGATAATTGGATTGGCAAAATCATATAACCTGATAAGAATAGATTTTGAAACGGGAGAATTTGAGTTCAAAGATTTTAGTTTTGAAGGAAATAAAAGTCGTCCATATGATTTATGTTCTGTAAAAAAAGAAGAAGATGGTATTGGGACAATATGGGTAAAGTCCTATGGAAATAAACAAAATGGTACTTTATTTTCTTGTTATAATGCAGATGGAACTTTGAGGGATAGTTTTTGTATTGATACAGATATAGATGGAACTTTTATGTCTACAATATACAAGAATGGCGATTGCTTTATGTTAGGAGCTTCTTCAGATTATATTATTGTAGGTGATGAAGAACAAGAAAATTATTCAATTCTGAATTTAACGAAGAAAACAGTTTCAAAAATCAGAAATACAAAAATATTAAATGCGGATTTTTTTGAAAAAGAATATAGTGGAATAAATCTGATAAAGTTTATTTCAGATATAAAATTTTATGGTAATGATATAATTAGTGTAAATATTGTAAATTCAAGTGTTTTGAATAATGGTAAAAAAGTCAAAGACAGGTGTCTGTTCAAGATAAAATCTCTTGAACCATTTGATATTGACTATTTAGGAATAAATGTTTATTGCTCTGCTGTTTTAGATGTTATTCCAGCGAATAATTTATATTATGTGATATCAGATTCTTATTCATATTCAATAGATAAAAAAGGTCTTGAAATTAATGTTTATAATAAGCCGGATGGTAAAAAAATAAAAGAGATTTTCATTCCAAATGCTGAAGATGCTTTTTTCCATTCACAAAACAATGCTACCTGGATTTCTATAGACAGTTATAAATATGTAGGAGATGGTTGTGTTACAGAACCAGCGATTCCAGAAATCTGCAAACTTGACCATGAAACAGGGCGTGTTTTTGTGTATTCAGAAGATGGAACAGAAAGGGAACTGTCTTATACGAATGTGAGTGAATAGAGAGATCTCTCTACTTCGCTCGAGATGACAGGGTAGTGCGCGAGATGACAAATAGTTGTTCTAGATGACAAAGAGGGGTTATTTCCAGTCTCGCTTTAAGTACTTTAGATACATGGGGAAAAGCCATAAGGCATTTATGAGCCAGACTAAAGGTTCTGTGATACAGATTCCTAAAAAGTCAAAAAAAGGTACTAATACAAAAACTGCGAGAGATTTTACAATTAATTCTATGCAGGAAGAAAATACTGGAGTTTTTCTGTGATTCATTCCCTGTAAACTGCTTCTGGTAATTACTAAGACAAAAAGGAATGGGAAAAAGCAAACTCCAATTTTTAAGTATTGAACGCCGCTTTCTATAATATGGATGGCGGCATTTTTTCCAGTTACCGAAATGACTATCGGTTTTGCGAAAAGGAATAATATAACAAATGAAATTGCAGCCCATGTAAAGCCTATAAGAATCAGTTGTTTTACCCCTTCCTTAATTCTGTGATAGTTGTTGGCTCCATAATTCTGACTTACAAAACTTCCAGCAGTCATAGCAAGAGCTGCTCCTGGAATCATAAAAAGTTCCAGATATTTTCGGCCTGCAAGATAACCTGCAATCATATCTGTACCAAGGCTGTTAATTCCTGTCTGGAGAATAAGTGTACTTAATGTAACAACTGAAAACATTAAAGCTGTGGCAGAGCCTTGAGATATGATTTTTTTTATTAATGTTGATTGAAATACAAAATCAGTTTTCTTTACATGAAGAATTTTTCTTTTAAACAAACAGAAAATAAGACATCCGAAACCTGCAAATCCCTGGGAAATGACTGTAGCGGCAGCGGCACCTTTTACACCAAGTCCAAAAAATTTAATAAGGGAATAATCCAGAATAACATTCAGACTTACACTGACAATCAGGAAGATTAAAGGGATGGTGCTGTCACCAAGGGAGCGCAGCAGGTTAGCAAGAATGTTATAAATCATTGAACAGATTAATCCGCCAATTAAAATGCGAAGATAATCCATAGAAAAAGAAATGATGGAAGCTGGAGTTCTTGTTAAAATCAATAAAGGTTTTATTAATAAAAAACCACTGATTGTAAGAACAACAACAAGAGCTGCTGCAAGGGTGTAGGTGATTGCTAAAGACTGTTTTGTATGTTTTTCATCATTAGCACCAAAATACTGGGCAACAACAATTCCAAATCCGTTTGTAAAACTTGTACATAAATCAATAAACAGATTTGCAATAACACTGGCTGCCCCAACGGCTGCAAGTTGATCTGTTCCTAAAAGACGACCAACCATAATAGTGTCCGCAAGGATATATACTCTTTGAAGGCAAACACCAATTAAAATAGGAAGTGCGAATTGAATAAGGCTTTTTGTAATATTACCTTCCGATAGTTTTTTCTGCATGGGTAAATTATAGAAGAAATTGAATAAGTAAAATAGAATAAAACTCTATAGAAGGATATAATTCATCTTATGGAAGAAGAATTTCAGACAGATATATTGCTAAATGGTAATCAGATTATTCAGAGCAAAAACACTTTTATGTATGGCATTGATGCAGTGCTACTGGCTGATTTTGTACGGACACAGATTCATAAAACAGATTCTTATATTGATATTTGCAGTGGAAACGGAATTATACCTCTTTTGCTTACTGATGTAGTAGAAAAAATTACTGCACTGGAAATTCAGACTGAAATTGCGGAAATGGCTAAAAAAAGTATGGAACTGAATGATTTAGAAAACCGCATTTCTGTAATAAACGGAGATTTAAAAAAAGTGGAAGGGCTTTTTTCAAAACATTCTTTTAATTGTGTTAGCTGTAATCCACCATATATGATTAATCAACATGGGCGTCAGAATATTCTTGATGCTAAAACCATTGCCCGTCACGAAGTTTTATGCAATCTGGAAGATGTTATCAGTGCAGCAGATTATCTTTTGCATTCCCATGGAAAATTTTTTATGGTTCATCGACCTTTCCGTCTGCCAGAAATCTTTTTTGCCATGAAAAATCACGGCCTTGAGCCAAAACGGATGCGACTTATTCAGCCTTTTGAAAACACAGAGCCGAATCTTGTTTTAATAGAAGCCCGCAAGGATGCCAATCCAAGTTTAGAAATAGAAAAATCATTGATTGTGCGGGAAAAAAATGGAGCATACACAGAAGAAGTAAAGAAAATATATCAAAAATAGAGTAATTCAGGCGGAATAAAAAAAAACGTCATCCCAAACAAAGTTCAGAATGACGTTATGCAATTTTCATAATGCAATGCATTACATCATAAATATTGCAAATTGGATTGTGTGTTTAAGTTTTTACATAAATGCAGCAGCGCAAGTTCCTAAAGTGATGTCATTTTCTACCTGAATAATCTGATAGAAGCGTTTCCATTTACCTTTAAGATTTTCTTCCAGCAACTGGCAGATTTGTGGGTAAAGACCGGTGGTTTTCCAGAATGTTGTTCCGTTTCCTACAATACAGATTGGATTTTTTTCGTCTGTACCTTTGCCACTTTTTAGAATTGATGCACACAAAAGACTTGCAACTATAATGGCAGATCTTGAAATAACATCTTTCATAATCTGAACCATAAGCTTTACATCATCTTCTGAAGAAACTGCTGCCAGTTTTCCAATTTTTAATGATGTGTCTTGTGGTGTCTTAAAATACATATCCATATCAACTGGCATAATTGAATGGGTCTGAGCTAAAGCATTGCAGAAATCTTTTGAAAAAAGACCATCGCTACAGGCATGCTTTAAGGCATTGTGAACTATGGTTCCCATGTAAGCGCCAGAACACATTTTTTCTAAAAGTCCCTGACCAGGCTTTGCAGAGGCAGCATCCAGTTCTTTGTCGAAAGTACTTTGTGGTGCACCTTTGAAAAATCCGCCTTCGCAGACAATTATATGCTGTGCAGAATTATCATCAGTCAGCTTTTTTACTGGTTCATAATCAATGTAAGCATTGTTTAATCCTGTTCCAAGAATGAAACCTACATAACTGCTGTATGACTGCCCTTTTGGAGCACCAATTGTTCCTGCAAGAAGAGATGCTGTTGTGTCATTAAGAAGTGTAATTTTTTCTATTGAATTCCAGCCTCTTTTTTCCAAAGCTTTTTTAAGTTCTGCGCCTACATATGTTCCAATTGCTTCCGGGGCTTTTACTTCTTTTGAAAAATACAGAACTTTTCCATCGCCGTCTTTTGTAATTTCCATGGCGTATGAAAAACAAAATCCGATGCGGCTAGCTTTGTTTTTAAGGTGATCCAGATTTGATGCAATAGCATCATAAAATTCTTCCTTTGACATTTCTCTGTCAACAGCAGGCATTCTGGTTTTTTCCAAATCCCTAATGCTGTAGTTTCCCTGAGCATCAATTGTAACAAGGCAGGAACGGAAATTTGTACCGCCAGCATCTATTACAATGGCTGATGATGATGAAGGAATGGAGTTTGGAATTGTGCGGCTTGCAACAATCATTGGCTGGTCTGCACTGTCTGGTGTGCCAGCTGGAGTTGCAAGGCCTTTTTCCATATCAGCAAGAATTGCTTTTGTAAGGTCTGGAACCTTTGGGAAAATGAAATTATATCTGTTATAGAAATCGTTTAATTGGTTATTCATAATTAATTTTCTATTCCTTTAAAATACTTTACTGTTCCAACTTTAAGTTCATCAGTAGCATTATCATCGGCAACGATAATTGCATTTTCGTGGAGTTGCAATGCTGTTACTGGCCACATCTGAGAAACACTTCCTTCTACAGCCTGCTGCAAGGCTCTGGCTTTTGCTGGACCTGTCATTACAATTACAACCTGTTTTGCATCTGTGATTGTAGCAATTCCAACTGTTAATGATGTTTTTGGAACTTTATTCAAATCTCCGCCAAAAAATCTTGAGTTAGCAATGATTGTATCCTGGGTAAGTGACATAACCCGGGTTCTTGATTTTAATGATGAGCCTGGTTCATTAAAAGCAATGTGACCATCATTTCCACAACCGCCAAGGAATAAATCAATTCCACCAGCAGCACGAATTGCTTCTTCATATTTCTGGCATTCTTCTTCCGGATTTTCAGCCTTTCCGTTTAAGATGTGGATGTTCTCTTTTTTAATGTTGATGTGATTAAAAAAGTTATGGAACATAAAATAGTGATAGCTTTGTTCATCTTTTTCATCCAATCCAACATATTCATCCATATTAAATGTGATGATATTTTCAAAGCTGATTTTTCCCTGCTGGTAAAGTTCTATTAATCTTTTGTAAATACCAAGAGGTGTGCTTCCTGTTGGGAGACCCAAAACATAGGGATGTTCTTTTGTTGGGTTTGCCTTAATAATCTGGTCTGCAATAAAATCTGCTGTCCATTTTGAACATGCATCGTAATCGTTTTTAATAATTAATCTCATTATTTTTCCTCCAATTTGTTTTTTACAATTGTTTCATTTTTAAGAACTACAAGTTTTACTGAAAATTTCTTGTCCATTACAACAACATCACCGTCGTATGATGGAGCAAGAATACCTTTTTTGCTGTAATGCATGATTCTGGCAGGGTTTGCAGTTGCAAATTTTACTGCATCTGCAACAGAAAATCCAAAATCAACCATATTTTTTACACCTTTTTTAAGGGTAAGAGCCGAACCTGCAATAACGCCATCTTCTTTTCTATGGAAACATCCGTCTACAAACTCTACTTCTTCGCCGTTTGCAAAAAGATGTTCACCTTTCTGAACTGTTGGTGTAAGTGCATCAGTAACAAGTACAATCTGATCACTTGATTTATCTGCACGCAACAGTTTGAAAAGACTTGGATGAACATGAACACCATCAGCAATAATTTCACAAGACATTTCTGGATGAATAAGAACAGCTCCTACGGCACCAGGGTTTCTGTGATGAAGCTGGCTCATGGCATTAAAGAAATGTGTTGAATGTAAAATACCAACCTGAATTCCTTCCAGCATATTTTCATATTTTGCATTTGTATGCCCTGCCTGAAGAACAATTTCCTTATCAATACAGTAAAGTGCAAGTTCTCGCATTCCAGAAAGTTCTGGTGCAACTGTCATATTTACAATGTGTCCATCAGATGCCTTTATAAGTCTTTCCATAACCTGAATATTTGGTTTCTGGACAGTATCAGGTTTTTGAACACCAAGTTTATCTGGAGAAATGAATGGACCTTCAAGATGAATACCCATAATATGAGCACCTTCTTCTTTACCCATGGCAGCAACAATTTTTTTACAAGTTTCTTCCATTTCTTCTAATGGAGCAGGATACATTGTAGGATTAAATGCTGTAACACCGTACTGAGCCAAATCTTTAGACATTTGCAAAATGCCTTCTGTAGTACATTCATCTGTTCCATGGCCTTTGAACCCGTGGATGTGGGTGTCGATTAAACCTGGAAGAATGTAATTTCCTTTTGCATCAATTACTTCTACATCTGGTCCAAAAGTCTTCTGCTCAAACCGAGCTTCTGTAAAAACATCTGCAATAATTCCGTTTTCAATAAGAACTGCACCTTTTGTGTCAGATTTTGACATTCCATTAATAACAATTCCATTGTGAATACAACGAATCATTTTAAGCCTCCGTCATAATACTGGTAACCTGTATCATATAATCTCTTTTTGTGAGCTGGAAGAGCAGCTTCAAATCTAGAGAAATCCTTTTTATTTGCTGGTAACCATAAACATTCACCTAAAGCACAAAGGCGTGGGAAAATAAGATATTCTGCAACCTTTGAATGGGGTAAAGCTTCTGTCCATAAGTTACATTCTCCACCCATAATATATGGTCTATGAGAGGCATCCATATTTTCTGTAAAGGGAGTGTATGAATAAGCTTTTTCCACTGTTGTAACTCCAAGACGTCCTGGTTCTTCATAGCTGGCAATTGGTTTAAGATTCATGTAAGTGTGTGTCTGTGGAGACATAATTACACGGTGATTTAATTTTACAGCTCTTTCGCCACCTTCGAATCCTCTCCAAGACTGAACGATAACTTCATCTGGTAAAGGAATTTTATCTGTGTTATCAAGAACTTCATCCCAGCCAATTGGAGTTTTTCCATGGGCAATTGCAAGCTTTACCATTTTCTCAGTTGCCCAGGATTGAAGTTGGGAAGGATTAGAAAGCTTTTCTGCTTTCATTCTAGCCTGGCATTTTGGACATTTTTCCCATCGTTCAGAAAGACATTCATCGCCACCAATGTGCATATATTTACCTGGGAATAAGCGTTCAACTGTAGCAAAAATTGCATCATAAATTTTAAATATGTCATCATTTCCAAGACACAAAACATCAGGGAAAATACCCCATCGGTTTTCTACCTGATAAGGACCCCCTGTACAACCGAACTGTGGATATGCAGCTAAAAGTGCAGAAACGTGACCTGGTAATTCAATTTCTGGAACAACTTCTATGCAGCGTTCTTCCGCATATTTTACAATTTCAGTAATTTCTTCATCTGTGTAATATTTGCGTGGTAAATCAGGAGAATCATAAAAACCTTCTACAGAGGCAGGCATTGTATGAGCTTGTCTGATGGAACCTTTTTCCACTAATAAAGGATATTCTGGAACATTTATTCTCCATCCCTGATCATCTGTAAGATGCCAGTGAAAATGATTGAATTTATGAAAAGCCAAGGCATCCAGCAATTTTTTAATAAACTCAACAGAATAGAAGGAACGACATGTATCAAGCATCATGCCACGCCACTTATATTCAGGTTTATCACAAATAATTAAACAAGGCAGTTCTGTCTTATATGTTAGAGAAAGTTGCTTAATTGTCTGTTTTGCATAAAATGCACCTTCTTTTGCAGAAGAATAAACCTTTATGCCTGCTGTTGAGATTTCCAGAGCATAAGCTTCATTATCAGCTAAAGAAAAATCATTGAAATTATCCTGAGTGATAAATTCAACCTGAGCTATAAGTTTTTCAAAACTTTCTGGAGCTTTAAAAAAACCGTCTTTACTTTCAAGAGAAAGTGGATATGGAATTAATGATATTGCTTCTTTCATACTTTCATAATAACTCTATATATTTAGTTTGTCCAATGAAAAAACAAACATATTTAAAAAATTTTGCTGAATTCTTGTTATAATTACAGAAAATTCATTATTGACATTTTAAATAAGGGGTTTTACCATTGTGATTGTACAAAGCGTGAACTAAGTGAGGGAAAAATGCACATAAATAATGATTTTCAAAGAATATCAAACATTTCGCAGGCCTTTGAAATTATATGGCGTGAAAAAGAAATAAGCAGAATTGATATTGCCAGAAAATTAAACGCATACAGATCAACTGTTTCAAATATTATTGATATTCTTTTGGAAAATAAAATTATTTGTGAAGGGCAAAGAGGTGAAGCTGGAGAAAAAGGCGGTAGAAAACCTATTTATTTGTCAATTAATAAAGCTTTTGGAGCAATTGCCGGTATTGAACTTCAACCAGAATTTTACAATGTTGTTGTAATAGACTTTAGTGGAGAAACTATTTTTTCATATTCAGAAGAAATAAATTTTAAGACACCTGAAGAATATAGTGAGCAAAGTTTTATTACTTTACTAGACAGCATTGTGAATCCTCTTATATCAAAAGTAAAAGAAAAAGGAACAAATCTTTTGGGAATGAGCCTTGCACTTCCAGGCATTATTGATACTCACAAGGGCGTAATAAGAGATTCTTTTTGTTTTAATCTTAAAAATGTTGATTTCTCTTCCATATTTTTAAACAGATATAATATCCCGTTGTTAATAGAAAATGATGCAAAATGTTGTGCCTGGCTTCATAAAGGCCAGAGTGAGGCTGTAAAAGATTTTATATGTGTTCTTGCCCGGGAACATAAAGTTGAAGGTATAGCAGTAGGTCTTTCTGTTGTTATGAATAATAAAATCATAAATGGACATAATTATGCTGCCGGAGAATATATTTCAGTTTCCTGGCGCAAAGATAAAAAAGGACAAACAGGATTACCAGAAGCAGTCATTAAAACACTTACATCTGTAGAAGATTCCTATAATGAATGGGTAAAAGATTTGTTTTCTACACTTACAGTTATGATTCCTTTACTGGAACCTTGTGAAATTTATCTTCACGGACAGAAACAGGAAAAACGGGAAAAAATATTAAGTGTTATTTCCCAAGATGTTTCTCAGTTTGAAGGAGCAATGAATAATTATGGTGCCCGTCTTATAATTACAGATGAAGATGGTTTTGAAATTGCAGAAGGAGCTGCCCTTATGTATTTGCAAAGATTATTTGAAATGCAATTTTTAACTGATGATTATTTTTATTCTGTTTTGAATTGGGATATTTTATTTAATCAAAAATAAAAAAAGGTGGATAGAATGAAAGATATTGAAATTCGAAATGTTACTGTAACAGATATTCCCCAATTATTTAAAATTTGTCTTAAAACTGGGGATAATGGAAAGGATGCAACTTCTATATTTAACGATCCATATATTCTTGGACATTACTATGCCGCTCCATATGCTTTATTTGCGGCGGAAACAAGTTATGTAGCAATTGATGATTCAACTGGGCTTCCTGCAGGATACATTCTTGGTTGCACAGATACCTTCCTTTTTAATGAACAAAGAAGAACATATCTTAAGTCTTTGGAAAAATATGTTTGTGAAAATAAAGATAATAAATCTGAATCAGAAGCAAATATTAAAGCAACAATTGCCTCAGACATAAAAAAAACTACTGAAAAAAAAGAATACAATTCTGAAGAAGAAGAATATTGGATTAATGAATATCCAGCTCACCTTCATATTGATTTACTTCCTGTTTTGCAGGGTTGTGGAATGGGACACAAAATGATGCAGACTTTCTTAAATAACTTGCGCAACCTTGGTGTAAAAGGTGTTCATCTTGGAGTTGGTGGAGAAAATAAACCAGCTTGTGCATTCTATGAACGGGAAGGGTTTTCAATTTTAAAGCAGGTTGATTGGGGCTTCTGGCTTGGAATGAAGCTTTAGTTCTTTAGTTTTAAAGGGATTTTATTGCAAATTCTACCATTTTAATAGTTTTATTAATGGCATCATTGTCTGTTGGAAGAGCAAATAAAGTTCCGGCACCACTTTCTGGGTTTTGGCGAACAATTTCTTTTCTGTTTGCAATGTAAAAATCACGCTGCTGAATAATTATGGAAGCAATGGCTGCAGACTTTTCTTTCAGTTCTTTTTCTGAGCAGCTTTGTATTTTTTCAATATCCATAAAGGCCTGAAATATTTTACGAAGTTCATCAGTTATTTTTTCATTTTCCGCACGAACAATTTTCAGTGCATCCAGATTAAAATATTGCTCTGTACGTACAAAAACATACATTTGAAAAAGAGGTTCTGTTTCGAAAAGGTTAAAATATCGGGTAATCAGTTTTTTTAATAGGGAAAGTAATGTAGTTTTTCCATTTTTGATGGAGTCTATAGTTTTATCAGATAAAAAACTAACAAGATTTATTTCTTTTCCACATAATTCCAAAGTGGATGAATACATGTTTTCTTTGCTTTCAAAATGGTTATAAAGAGATGCCTTTTTGATTTCAAGACTATGGGAAATGTCTGCAAGTGAAGTTGCACCAGCACTTTTTTCAAAAGCACTTGCTAAAAAAGACTGTATGATTTTTTCTTGAGAAATATTTTTACGACTCATAAGTAACTTTATTATCGGTAACTACCGCATGTTAGTTAAGTTCAAATTATCCTTTATTTATGATTCTTTACAATTAATATTATTGAGTTTATACTTAAAAGACAATATTAGTATATATTGTCATTTTGTCATTAGTTGATGTGGAGAAAAACATGGAATTCGAAGCAAATTGTACAGTACCAAAAATGATTCAGGCTACAGCAGAAAAGTATCCTGAAATTGTAGCACAGTACACAAAAAACAAGAGTGGTGATTTTGAACCAATAACATACAGAGAAATGTTCCAAAAAGGAATGGATTTTGGTGCAGCATTGCTTAATATGGGTGTTAAACGAGAACAGCCAATAGGTCTTATTTCTGATAACCGTGCGGAATGGCAGCATGCAGATCTTGGTCTTTTATCTATTGGTGCCATTGATGTTCCACGAGGTTGTGATGCAACTATTGTTGATTTGGAAAAAATCCTAAGTATTACAGAGTGTGAAATTGTAATAGCAGAAAATAATTCTCAGGTTAATAAAATTCTTTCTATAAAGGATAAGCTGCCTGTTGTAAAGAAAATTATTCATTTTGAAAATGATATTAAAGATGAAGTTCGTGCAGATGCATCTTCGAAAAATGTTGAACTTTATTACTTCCAGGATCTTCTTGTAGAAGGTCAGAAATGGAGAATTACAAATAAGAATGTTGTAGAAGAAGAATTGCAAAAAGGTAATAGCGATGATTTGGCTACATACATTTTTACTTCTGGAACTACAGGTACTCCAAAAGGTGTAATGCTTACACATAGAAACTTCCTTGCTCAGCTTGATGAAATTCCTGAAAGAATTTATTTGAATCCTGGTGATAAGGGGATTGTTGTTCTTCCAATCTGGCACTCATTTGAACGGGAAGTAGAATATGTTGTAATGTGTCAGGCTGCAACAATTTGTTATTCAAAGCCAATTGGTTCAATTCTTCTTGCTGATTTAAAGAAACTTAATCCACATGTACTTCCTGCCGTTCCTCGTGTATTTGAAGCAGTATACGATGGCATAATTAAAAAGATGCGTAAAACTGGTGGCATTGTTTATAAATTGTTTACTTTCTTCTTAAATGTAGCAATAATTCTTAAACGCATGCATAGAAAAATGTTCTGTAAAAATGCCTGCTTCACAAGCTATAAACCTGTTTTGTGGTGGATACTCTTCTTTATTCCATGGTTATTATTATGGCCTCTTTATGGTTTAGGCAATTTAATTGTTTTCAGAAAAATTAAAGCCATGCTGGGTACAAACTTCCGTGCAGGTGTTGCAGGTGGTGGAGCCTTCCCTAAAAAGATAGATGAATTCTTCTGGGCAATTGGTGTAAAGGTTGTAGAAGGATATGGTCTTACAGAAACAGCTCCAATTATTGCAGTTAGACCAATTGCAGATCCAATTTTTAGAACAATTGGTTCACCAATTCGTGGGCTTCAGACTCGTATTGTTGATCCTGATGGATATATTCTGGAAAGAGGAAAAGAAGGTGTTTTGCAGGTTAAGGGACCAACTGTAATGAAAGGTTATTACAAAAATCCTGAAAAAACTGCAGAAGCCTTTACTGTAGACGGTTGGCTTGATACTGGAGACCTTGCTGTTATGACTATTCATAATGAATTACAGATTAAAGGTCGTATTAAAGATACAATTGTTCTTCGTGGTGGAGAAAATCTTGAACCTTTACCAATTGAAACAAAACTTACAGACAGCCGTTATATTAAGGCAGCAGTTGTTCTTGGACAGGACCAGAGATATCTTGCCTCTTTAATTCTTGTTGATAAAGATGAAATTTTGAATTATGCCGCTGAAAATGGAATTCAGTATGATACATATGAAAATCTTCTTGCTTCAGAAGTAATTCAGAGTCTTTACGAAAACGAAATTGCAAACTTAATTAATTCTAAAAACGGATTTAAGATGTTTGAAAGAATCAGTAAATTTACACTTATTACAAAGGATTTTGAAGTTGGTGTAGAGCTTTCTGCAAAACAGGAAATTATGCGCTTTAGAATTAATGAAATCTACAAAAAAGAAATTGCAGCAATGTTCCCAGAGGATGAAAAATAAAATAAGTTCTTAAAACATGTTCTGAATTTTCAAAATGGATTGGTTTTCACCAATCCATTTTTTTTCTTCACTTAATTACTATTTTTTATTATCTTTATATTATTAATCATTTAAATATAGAGGCAAAAATAATATGGCAAAACATGAATTTCAGACAGAAGTTAATCAGCTCCTTCAATTATTAATCCATTCTCTTTATTCAAATAAAGACATTTTTTTAAGAGAAATTATCTCTAACGGTTCCGATGCATTGGACAAACTTAAGTATCTTTCTGTATCAGATGATGCATTTAAATCGGTAAAATTTGATCCAAGACTTGATATTCAGTTTGATGAAAAAGCAGGAACTATCACAATCCAGGATTCTGGTATTGGTATGAACGAAGAAGATTTAACAAATAATCTTGGTACAATTGCCCGTTCTGGTACAAAAGCATTCATGGAAAAACTTACAAATGATGCTTCAAAAAATTCTAATCTTATTGGTCAGTTTGGTGTAGGTTTCTATTCTGCTTTTATGGCTGCAAGTCATATTGATGTTTATACAAGAAAGGCCGCTGGTGATGGAAAAATCTGGCATTGGTCTTCTGATGGTACAAACTCTTATGAAATTGATGAAGTTGCAGCAGATTCTGAAGTTGCAAAAAAATATGGTTTTGATAAAGCTGAATTAAGTGGCTCTGCAATTGAAATTCACTTAAATGATGACAGCAAAGAATATGCTTCAAGATGGAAGATTGAAGAATTAATTAAACGTTATTCAGATCATATTGCATTCCCAATTTACCTTCATTATGAACAGAAAAAATATGATGATAAAGGAAAGGAAACTGGCAGTGAATCAAAAGTAGAACAGGTAAACTCAGCATCTGCTTTGTGGAAACGTTCTAAATCTGAACTTAAAGCAGAAGATTATAATGAATTCTATAAAACAATTGGTCATGATGGACAGGATCCACTTCACTATGTTCATACTCATGCAGAAGGAACTCAGGAATATACAACTTTGTTCTATGTTCCACAGACAGCTCCTTTTGACATGTACCAGGCAGACTACAAAAGCGGTCTTAAACTTTATGTAAAACGCGTATTCATTACAGATGATGATCGTGAACTTTTACCAAGCTATCTTCGTTTTGTTCGTGGTATTATCGATTCCGAAGATTTACCTTTGAATGTAAGCCGTGAAATTCTTCAGCAGAATAAGATTCTTGATACAATTAAAAACAGCTCTGTAAAAAAATTGCTCAGCGAATTTAAGAAAATGGGTGAAGCTGCAGATAAAGCAAAAAAATCAGAGAATCCAACTGATGATGAAAAGAAAGCTATTGAAAAATGGAATAAGTTTGTAAAGAACTTTAATCGCCCTATGAAGGAAGGTCTTTATTCAGATTATTCTAATCGAGAAGAGATTGCAGAAATTGTTCGCTTTAAATCTACAGATGAATCTGGAAATGGTGAAGACAAATATACAAGTTTTGCAGATTATGTACAGAGAATGAAGCCTGATCAGAAATCTATTTTCTATATTTCTGGAAGTGATGAAAAAAATCTTCGTGCAAATCCATTGCTTAAAGCTTATGTTGCAAAAGGATTCGAAGTTCTTATTATGGATGATGACATTGATGATATTGTTATTCCAGGTTTTGGAAAATATAAGGATTTTGAGCTTAAAGCAGTAAATCGTGCTGGTAGCGATGAAGATCTTGGTGGAGATAAAGAAGAAGCTAAAAAGAAAGAAGAAGAATTTAAGCCTGTTGTAGAAAAAATAAAGAAGGCACTTGGAGAAAAAGTTAAAGAAGTAAAACTTTCAAAAACTCTTTCTGGAGAAAATCCTTCTTGTATCGTAGTTGATGAAAATGATCCTTCTTATCAGATGATTCAGATGATGAGAGCTATGGGACAGCCAGGACCTGAATTAAAACCAATTTTGGAAGTAAATGCAGACCATCCAATTCTTGCAAAAATTAAAGAAACAAGTGATGAAGCTCTTATTTCAGATGTTTCTGAAGTATTGTTCAATCAGGCTTTATTGATTGCTGGAGTTGAAATAAAAGAACCTGCAGAATTTGTAAAGCATTTGAATAATCTTCTTTCAAAATAATTTGTTGAATTACAAATAGAAAGGGGCTGTCCTTAAAGTTGAAATATTTTCAATAATTAAGGGCAGCCTTTTTTATGTTGCGATAAAATATTTTTTTATGATATTATTTATATATGAAGTTAATTAGTAATCATACACGTATTCTTTTTTGGATGTTAATTAAAAATGTACAGACAATTTTTAAGCTTTATCCAAATATGAGAAAAATGGCTAGAACCCCTGAAAAATATACAAAACAGGAATTAGATGATTATGTAGACCTGGTTGTTGATACAATTATTGAAAAATGTCACTTTCAAATTAATGTTCATGGATTAGAAAACATTCCTGCAGATAAAGGTGTATTGGTTTGTCCAAATCATCAGGAAAAAACTGATATTGTTGTAATTAGAAAATCTTTTCCTAGACCTATTGGTTATGTAATTGACAGTTTTGCTGCTAAGAGACATTTTTGCAGAGAAATTTGTAGAATGGTTCCTTCTATTACAATGCCAAAGAACAGCATGAAAGGCATGATTAAAGCAATTGAAAAATTGACAGATGAATTAAAAAATAAAGAAGATTATGTTATTTTCCCAGAAGGAAGATATGCTCCAGATTGTAAACATTTACTGCCATTTCTTGGTGGTACTTTTAAGAGTGCATTAAGATCTCATGCACCAATAGTGCCAACTGCTATAATCAATTCAAATCATGTATTTGATAGAGGTGCTCCAAAACCTTATGTTATAGATGTTTACTACTTGTCACCGATTTTTTATGACGATTATAAAGATATGAAAACAAATGATATTGCAGCTTTGGTTCAAAGTAAAGTTCAAGAAGTTGTTGATAAATATCAGAGATAATTTTTAGTGGTCTATTAAGAATTAATTAAATTCTATATAATACAAAATATGATTATAGATTTTCACGCTCATTTATATCCAGAAAAAATTGCTGCAAAAGCTAGTAAAGCAATTGGAGATTTTTATAATACTTCAATGTCATATAACGGAACTGCAGAAGAATTAATTTCAAGTGGTTCAAAAATAGGTGTTACAAAATATCTTGTACATTCCGCTGCAACTACAGAAAAACAGGTTCAAACTATTAATGATTTTATAAAATCGGAAGTAGACGCTCATTCGGAATTTGTTGGTTTTGGTACTATCCATCCTGATTATGTTGATTTTGAAAATGAATTGAAACGTGTTGTAGCAATGGGGTTAAAAGGTGTAAAAATTCATTGCGATTTTCAGCATTTTCAGATTGATTGTGAAAAAATGGATCCAATTTACGAAACATTAACACAGATGAAATTACCAATTTTAATTCATGCTGGTGACCAACGTTATGATTATGATGGTCCAAAAAGAATTAGAAATGTATTGAAAAAACATCCTGGAATAATAATGATTGCTGCTCATTTTGGTGGATATACTGAATGGGATGAAGCAATGGAATATCTTGTTGGTCAGAATATTTATTTTGATACTTCAAGTACAACCTGGAAATGTCCTTATGATAAAGCAAACAAAATGATTAAAGCCCATGGAGCAGATAAATTCTTCTTTGGTTCCGATTTCCCAATGTGGGATCATGAAGATGAAATGGCTCGCTTTAATAAGCTTGATTTAACGGCAGAGGAAAGGGAAATGATTCTGTACAAGAATGCGCAAAAATTCTTGGACATTTAATATATTTCAGTTAAAATAGTAATTGATATGGTTAGTGATCTTTATCCTGTTATTAACGTTTTTTGTCTGTGCTTGTTTTTGATAATTCTTTTTAAAGAATTAAGCACTCCAAAAAATAATAAAAGATATAGCATGTTTTCCATTCTTATTTGGGCTATAATTTTATTTTGTGTCTTGAATTGTGTTTGGGGGTTAATAGCTTCAAAAATAATAAGGACAACACAACATACCTTTTATTTTGTAACAGTTTTATTGCATATTTCTGTTATGAGTCTTGCTATGATGTGGATGATTTATGTAGATTCACAGCTTCATAGTTATATAATCAAACATAAAATTTTACTAGCTGCTCTTTCAATTCCTCTTGTTCTTGGAATTATACTTTTTGCTACAAATAGAATAACAGGTCTTGTTTTTTTTCATAAAAGTTTTTTTGAATTTCAGCACAGATCCCTTTGGAAAATCTATTCTTATGGAGTATTGTTTTATTATGTTATAGCTGTTCTGGAATGTATTTTTTTTTATTCTAAAGAAACTGATATAAGTAAGAAAAAGAAAATAAGAGCATTTTTCTTTTTCTGCTTTTTTCCACTTATAGCATATTTTTGGAAGATTTATTATCAAGAAATTCCTTGCAAATGTATGGGATATGTTCTTGCCTGTTTATTTATTTACATTTTTAATTCTACAGAAGAAGCAATGCAGTTAAATATTCGTCTTCATGAAGCGGATAATTTTAAAAAAATTGCTACAAATGAGCAGATTTTAAGTTCAATTACAGATTCCTATGAATGTCTTTATATGTTTAAAATTGGAGGAGTATATCCTTTAGTTTTAAAAAATACCCAGCGCATAAGTGACATTGTTAGTACAGTTCATGATCCAACAAAGATTTTTAGTGAAGTAGTAAGAAAAACTACTAGTGCCGATTACCTTGAAAAAATGCTTCTTTTCACAAACCTTGCATCTTTGGAAGAAAGAATGCAGGATAAAAAAATCGTCAGTATGGAATTTAAAGGAACACAGAATGAATGGTGTCGTGCTAGCTGGATTAAAGTTTCTGTTGATGAAGAAGGATTTTTAGATAAAGTTTTATATGCAATCCAAAACATAGATGAAGAAAAGAAAAAGGAATTGGAATTCCAGCAGAAATTAAAAACTGCCCTTGAAAATCAGAATGAAATTTATGCAGAAATATTACAGATGCAAAGTAATGGTATTCTTGTTACAGATATGGATGAAAATATTCTGACTGTAAATGAGACCGCATTAAAATTATTCCATCTTTCTGAACATGATGATTTATCAACAGTATTCCCATCTATTATTGATAAATATCTGAAAGATAAAAAAGAGGCAGTTTTTAAGAAATTGCATACAGTAAAAGTGAAAGGCGGATATTTTGCTTTTGAATTTGTGATTGAAAACCAGGAAACTGAGAATATTTATGTTTATGCTGAGTCAAAACTTGCAAAAACATCTTTAGGCAAAAAGATTTTAATTACATCGTTTGTTGATATTACAAAAAACAAAAAAGTAGAAAAAGATCTTGTTTTGCTTTCTGAAACAGATAGTCTTACGCAGATTAACAATCGTGGAAGTGGTGCAAAAAAAATAGAATTCCTTTTTGGAAAAGAAAAAGGTGGCTTGCTTTGTATCTTTGATGTTGATAAATTTAAGTCTATAAATGATAATTACGGTCATATTGCAGGTGATAAAGTTTTATCAGCTATTGCTGATTGTATGAAAAAAGCATTCCGAGACAAAGATGTTATTATGCGTCTTGGTGGAGATGAATTTGCTATTTATGCAGTTGGCGTTACAGAAAAACAAAATGCTCATCTGTGCATAGAAAGATTCTTTGATGAAATTAATAAAACTAAAATACAAGAAATTAATAATAACCCTGTATATATAAGTCTTGGTGCAGTTTTCTGTACAGATTTCCAAACTTATTCTTTTGATGATTATTATCATATGGCTGATAAGGCCATGTACAAGAGTAAAACATATGCAGGCCATCATTATGAATTTTTTGAATAGGTAAATCGTGAAAAAAAATGTTTTTCTGGAAGGTCTGAGAGATGGACTTCCTATTGGTCTTGGCTATTTTGCGGTAGCTTTTTCGTTGGGTATTGTTGCACAAAACGCAGGATTAGATGCATTACAGGGATTTATTGCAAGTTTCTTTAATGTTGCATCTGCAGGAGAGTATGCATTATTTACTTCTATTGCCGCAAAGGCAACTTATGTAGAAATTGCTGTCATTACTTTGGTAGTTAATGCTCGTTATTTATTGATGAGTTGTGCACTTTCTCAAAGATTTGATGAACACACACCAATGATTCATCGTTTTTTTGTAGGATTTGGTGTTACAGATGAGATTTTTGGAATTACCATTGGTCGTGAAGGTAATATTAATCCTATTTATAATTACGGGGCTATTGCTATTGCAGTACCATTATGGAGTTTAGGCACTTCTCTTGGTATTATGGCTGGCAATTTTTTACCAGAAAATGTTGTAAGCGCTTTGTCTGTTGCTTTGTACGGTATGTTCCTTGCAATTATTATTCCACCTGCAAAAAAAAATATTGTTATTGCTATTGCCGTGATTGTTAGTTTTATTGCAAGTTATTGTTTTACAATTCTTCCATATGTGAAAACACTTTCTGGAGGAACCAGAACAATAATTATTACAGTAGTGATTTCTTCTGCTCTGGCACTTCTAAAACCAGTTGCAGATTCAGAAGAAGAAAAAACAGTGGAGGCAGAATAATGTCAGCACAGATTTATATTAGTATTTTTACAGCAGCTGTCGTTTCTTATCTGATTCGTGTACTGCCACTTACTCTTATTAGAAAACCAATTAAAAACAGGTTTTTAAAATCTTTTTTATATTATGTTCCATATGTTACTCTTGCAGCCATGACATTCCCTGCAATTGTAGAAGCAACAAATTCTCCAATAGCAGGAATTCTTGCCCTTGTTGTTGGAATTGTCACTTCTTATTTTGGTGCTGGTCTGCTTCCTGTAGCCTGCGTTTGTTGTGTTGTTGTTTTTATAACTGAATTATTGTTTTAAAAAAATGACTTACCTCACTAGAAAGTCCACGGACTCTTTCTGGAACTTATTGCCAAAAAGAGCCCGTTTTTTTTCACTTTGTGACCATAAACTGACTATTTGTCAAAAGTAAACTTGTTAAAAATAGCAATGTTTTCATTTGAATTTGAAAGGAATTCAAAATAGATTGCATGTTTACCAATAACTCCACTTGTAAGCTCTGTTTTAAACTGAGTGTCACCTTTTGCCATTTTTCCAGAAGCAATTACTTTACCCTGGTAACTGTCAATTCTAATATTAATAGTCATGTCAGCAAGAGCTTCAATGTCAGCTGTCACAGTTTTTGCTGAATTAAGTCCAAACTGAAGGTAGCGGTAACCTATTGTTGTGCCATTTGTAATGTCATAAATATATTCAAAACATGATGGTGTTTTTTCATATGTAGGATTAATAACTGGACGCTTAGAACCACCGTAAAGATGAACTGCGTATCCTGCAGAAATCCATTTATATGCATCAAGACCATTTACCTGAGGTCCCTGAGAAGTCATTTCTACAGGAACAGAACTTACAGGTTCACCTTTTTCGTCATAAGTGATTTTACCAATAAAAATTTTGCCCTTTTTGTCCATTGCAATATCAACCGGTTCAATCATAGCCTGACGAGAAAATTCATTTACACCAGTCTGACGGTGATAGAAAATATACCACTGACCATTAACCTGCATTAAACTTCCGTGGTTATTACCCCATTTAAAAGACATGTGACCTTTGCCTTCTTTGTCAAAAATGATTTCGCCACCATTAAAACTGATATCTCCACCATCTGCAAAGCCTTCCAAAGGTTTATCACTAACTTTATAAGAAAGGAAACCATTACAATCTTCATAAACACCAAGTTCTGGCTGATGATTAATTGCTCTTTTTGAATAAACATAAACATATTTACCCATAATTTTACGTGGTGAAGAAGCTTCAAAGAAAGCTGAATTTAAATCTAAACCACCGTCATCATCTTTTGACCATGGTGCAGAAGTATGACCAATTGGATGATCATGGAAAGTTTCCTTTTTAATAGTTGCCATATCATCATTAAGCTGGGCACAATAACTATGACAGAAACCCCAGTAAGCGTAAACGCGGCCATCATCATCAACTAAAATGCCAGGGTCAAATCCTAATTCTGTTAATCTTGGATTTTTAAAAGGTCCGGCAGGATTTTTACTTTCTGCAACCATAATTTTTGAACCTTTTGCTTCGGCAGCATACATATAAAAAGTGTCGCCTTTTTGTACAACGTCTGGAGCATAAAGAATTCCACCGTCTGTAGCTGTGTAACAAACTCCATGACAAGTCCAGTCTGTTAAATCGTCAATAGGAGCACTCCAAACCACTTGATCTGGACCACAGTATTCTGTTTTTAAAGTGTCGTGAGATCCGTAAAGATAAACTCTTTTTTTACCTTTGTATTCAAAAACTCTAGGTTCTCCATCTGGTACATGTTCCCATAATGGCATATAAGGATTTGCACCTTTAATAAATTCTTTTTTCATAAAAAAAATACCCCTGTTTATGTAAACTGGGGTATATTATACTACTGTTTTTGATTATGGCATATGGAGGATTTCTCTTGGTTTGCTGCCGTTTGCAGGGCCAACAATTCCTCGCTCTTCCATTTCTTCAACCAATCTGGCAGCCCGATTATAACCAATTTTAAGTCGTCGCTGAATATAGCTGGCACTTGCTTTTCCAGCTTGTACAACAATTTCTAATGCCTGGTCGTACAGTGGATCTTCATCATAAGGATTTCCAAACAAATCTAAACCTTCGCCACCACCTTCGTCATCATCATCAATAAAGATTTCATCATCAATATAGTCTGGTTCGCCATATTCTTTTACAGCATTTACTACATCTTCAACTTCCTGATCACTTACAAATGTTCCCTGAATTCGGATTGGGTTAGGATCAACGGCTGAAGCATAAAGCATATCACCTCGACCAAGAAGTTTTTCAGCACCAACACTATCAATAATAATGTTAGAGTCTGTACGGCTGGCAACCATAAAGGCAATTCGGCTTGGTATATTTGCTTTAATTAAACCAGTAATTACGTTTACAGAAGGACGTTGAGTTGCAAGCACTAGGTGAATACCAACAGCACGACTCATTGCTGTAAGACGGGCAACAATGCTTTCAAGTTCTTTGCCTGAAGTTGCCATTAAATCTGCAAATTCATCAATAATTATAACAATGTAAGGAAGTTTCTCTGTTGCAATTTCTCTTTCTTTAATTCGTTTGTTATAGCTGGAAATATCACGAACACCCATGCTGTCTAAAAGAGCATAGCGTCTTTCCATTTCGCACAAACAATACTGTAAAGCCTGAAGTGCTTTTTTAGGTTCTGTGATTACAGGTGTCAAAAGATGGGGAATATTATTGTAAAGTTTAAGTTCAACAACTTTTGGGTCTACAAGAATCAGTTTAACATCTCTATAAGAGCGTTTATACAAAATAGAAAGAATAAGGGAGTTTACACAAACCGATTTACCAGAACCTGTAGCACCAGCAATAAGCATATGTGGTGTTTTTACCAGATCAATAAGCTGGGCCTTCCCAAGAATATCTTTACCAAGAATTACAGGAACTGCCATAGAATCCCATTCAGGAAGCTTCATTTCTATTAATTCACGGAAACCAACTACTGAACGTTTTTTGTTTGGAACTTCAATACCTACGGCTTGTTTTCCAGGAATTGGAGCAACAATACGGACAGAGCTGGCGGCAAGGCTAAGAGCGATGTTATCCTGAAGGGCAACAATTTTACTGAGTTTTACTCCAGGGGCTGGTAAAAGTTCAAACATAGTAACAACTGGACCTTTTTTAATACCGATGATATCTGCATCAATATTAAATTCGCTTAAAGTCTGTTTAAGATTAATAGATGCCTGTTTTGTTGCTTCATCAATAACCCAATATTGATCGTCTTTGTAGGCTGTAAGAAGATTTGTTGGAATGATATATGGTCCTTTTTTGCCATACTTATTTGCTTTTGGAGCTGGAGGTAAAGGATTTTCTTGTGGAGCAGGAATTTCCTTTTCAATATCTTCATCCATCATGCCAAAAGCAGAAGCAGCTGCTGAACCAAAGTTGATTGTGGCACCAGATTTTTCAATATCAATTTCTTCATCATCTTCTTCAAGCAGGCTTTCATCGTAATCATCAGTATTTTGAATTTCATCTTCGTAACTGTTAATCTCTGTATCTAAATCAATGTCCTCATTAAAATCTTCTTCTGAATCATCTGATTCTTTAGATTCTTCTGTAGTCATATCAATATCATAAAAATCAGGAGAAATTGTTTTTTCTACAGGAATCTGAGTATATTCAAAATTCTGGTCGTCATCAGATTCTTCTTCAAATTCATCAGAATATTCTGGTGGAAGAGATTCTGGAGCTGGTGGAAGATTGTTCCATTCTAATTCTTCTACCTCTTCTTCTGGTTCAGATTGAGTAAGAGCAGCATATTCTTCTAGTGTTATTACAGATGCAGGATTTTCATTTACATATTCATCTTTCTTAGGTTCAACCACTATTTCTTCAGGTGCAACTTGTGAAAGAGCCGCATCAAAAAGAGATACTTCCGGTTTCTTTTCTTCAATAACAGGCTCTGCAGCTTTCTGTAATTCAGCTTTCTTTTTGAATTCTGCTTCAAAAACATTTATGGGTTCTGTTGGTTCTTCAGCCTCATTATCAACTTCAACTGCTTCCATTTCAGGTTCTTCAATTACTGTTTCCTGAGGAATTTCTTCTTCAGTTACTTCTTTGCTTTTATCATCTTCATCATCTTCATCATCTTTTTTATTTAAATTGATGATTTCTGTGGAACCATCTGGATATTTTATTGTAGTGTAGGCTACATCTTCTGCTTCTTCTGTTAAAGGATGGAGCTTAACTTTTTTAGGAGAGTGAAATAATTTCTGATTGATTTTTTCTGCAACAAGACCAGAGCCAATATATTCAATAACAATTAAGATTGTACCAATAATAATTGAAATAAAAACTTCAACAATTTTTGTATTATCTTTTCCCAAGGCAAGAATAGAGCGACAGATTTTTTCTGTAATTACTGCTGTAAAGAAAGGAATAATAGCTGTAATCAGGTGCATAGTTTTTTTACTAGTCCAAATGGAAGTAAAACATGATAATCCTGATATTAAAAGGAACAATGGGATTAATATGCTGGAAAAACCATAAGCGGAAAAAATCATATTTCCAAGGACAAAGAAAATATTAGAGCTTCCTTCGTTACCAAATCCATAACCAAAAGGAAGAATAAGTAAACTAATTGTAAAAAGTGCTGATAATGTAATAAGAATAATACCAGTAATTAAGCTTGATTTATTTGAAGTCTTCATGTTTTCAATTATCGGATAATAAAAAAAAGAATTTAGTATTTTAGTTGTTAGTTACAAGAAAAAGAAGGTATAATGTGAAAATGATTTTTAGTGGACAATTAAAATGTCACCGCTGTCCAGAATGTAATGGGCAAGGTTGTTCTAACATGCTGCCAGGTCTTGGTGGAGTTATGGATGGATATAACTTTCAGGCTAATTATAAGGCATGGAAAGAAATTTTTCAGGAAAATAGAGAAAAAATTGAATCTATAGAAATTACTCCAGCGGAAATTCGATGTGGTCCAGTTACAGGGGCACAGGAAAATATTGGTTTTTCTAATGAAAAAGATTTTTATTTTCCATATTTGCATAATTGTCTTGAAGCAGGGGTAGGCCTATGCATTGGGGATGGAACTCCAGATGAAAAATTGCTGTTTGGTGTAGAAGCTGTTAGGGATTTAAAAACGAAAGGTGCATTTTTCTTAAAACCATATCCCCAGGAAATTTTATATAAACGAATTGAACTTGTTAAACCATATGCCAGTTTTATTGGCGTAGATATTGATTCTTATAACATTGCAACCATGCGTAATCTTGTTCATCTGGAAAAAAAGACTGCTGTTCAACTTGAAGATTTACGACAAAAAGCAGGTCTTCCGTTTGTAATAAAAGGTGTATTTACCAGGGAAGATATTGAGCTTGTAAAAGAATTAAAGCCAGATGTAGTTTATATCAGTAATCACGGGGGACGTGTAGAAACCAGAATGGGAAGTACAGGACGGTTTTTACAGGAAAATGCTGCAGAATTAAAAAAGCATTGTAAAGAAATCTGGGTAGACGGAGGAATCAGAACAAAGCAGGATATTCAAACAGCTTTATATCTTGGTGCAAATCAGGTGATTCTTGCCCGGCCATTTATTAAGGCTACTTTTGATGGATGCTTTGAAAAAGTATTCAACAAGCTTCTAAAATAAAATTTGTTATATTATTTATATATGGTATAATGAATTATCATTTTGGAGGTAAACGAATGATTTTAGTTATTATCTTAGAAATTCTCATTGGTGCTCTTGTAGGTTGGCTTGCAGGTAAATTGATGAAAAGTAAAAATAAGAGATTCTGGATTAACTGTCTTGTTGGTATTGTTGGATCTTTCCTTGGTGGATGGATTGGCGGTCTTCTTGGTATTGGTGGAGGAATCTTAGGCTTCGTTATGTCAATCGTTGGTACATGTTTACTGATCGTTATTCTTCGCCTTATTTTGGGAAAGAAATTCTAGTTAAATAATCTTTTTATTTTATGTAACTATTCAATTAAGTTTTAAATAATTTTACACTAAACTTTATTGAATAGTTTTTTTTTGACTTAGTTTTTTTATATTAATTTTTACAGTGGTGTATATATGACGTTACGAGTGTAGCCAAGAAATCTTATTTAAATAATTTCTTTTCTTTGTTATTATAAAGCCATGAACAAACATAATATGCAGCTGCTTAAAGAACTTGCAGCAAAAAATGGTCCTTTGTGTGTTGGGTTGGATACATCTCCTTCTTATATTCCAGATTGTATAAAATCAAAGTATTCCAGCGATGCAGAAGCAGTTCTTGCTTACAATAAAGCAATTATTGAACGTATTGTAAAAGATAATTCTGCCTGCTGCTGTAAAGTTCAGATTGCTTATTATGAAGCTATGGGACTTGAAGGTATGAAAGTTTACTCAGAAACTCTTAAGGAAGTTCGTAAAGCAGGTCTTATTGCTATTTCAGACATTAAACGTGGTGATATTGGTGCTACTTCTGATGCTTATGCAAAAGCTCATTTTACAGGTGACTTTGAAACAGATATTATTACAATCAATCCTTATATGGGTTTTGATACATTAGTGCCATTTACAAAATACAGTGCCCCAGAACAGGGTGGAAAAGGCGCTTTTGTTCTTTTGTGCACATCAAATCCTGGTATGGTTGATATTGAACATCAGGAACTAAAATCTGGTGGTCTTTTGCTTGAACATGTAGGGGACGAAATTGCCCGCATTGGTAAAGAAATTGGCAGTCAGTATCCTGAACAGGAATGTGGTCTTTTTGGTGCAGTAGTTGGAGCTACTCAGGAAAAAGATGCCCGCTATTTACGCGATAAATATCCAGAAACATTCTTCCTTATTCCAGGTTATGGAGCCCAAGGTGGAGAAGCAAGAATTGCAGCCACATTGCTTGATAAAGCAGGTGGAACTGTAAATTCCAGCCGTGGTATTCTTTGTGCATGGAAAAAAGATGCTCAGATTGCAGATAAAGTTGCAAATAATACAGTTACAATGGATGATATTGCAGATGCAGCAGCAAGAGCATGTATTTTCTCTAAAGAAGATTTATTAAAAGCTAAAGCGAGTTTATAGTGAATAAAGCAGGCAGATTTTTCTTTGTACTTTTGTGCAGTGTATTATTTTACAGTTGTTCATCTTTACCAAAAGATGATGAACAAACTTGGGTTTATAATTCAGATAAAACTCTTGGTATATTGGTTCAATCAGATGGACTTCATTTTACGAAGAAAATATCTGCCAGTTATGATTCATTCATCGTTCATGTAGATAAGATTGACGGTAAGACAAATGCAGAAGATGTTTCTACCGTTGATATTGTTTTTAATAGGGATGCCCAGGAAATAGTATATCCTTTTACAAAGAAAGGACAAACTTATAAAATTTATATTTCTTATAAAAACAAAAAATCAGGAAAAATCACAAAATCCTCTCCCGTAAGTGTGGTTGCAAGTGGAGGTATTGGGGAATATAAAGTATCTGCCAGTGCAAAACCTTCTTCGTATAATTCAAAAGAATGGAAGCTTACTTTTTCAAATTTTACAAAAATACAATCAATTAAACCAGAGAAAGAAAATATTACAGGTAATTTAATAATCAAAAATGAAGATTCCTACTGGTACAATGATTTTGAAATTGTAAAAAATACAATCAATCTTAAGCCTTTGCTGGGTAAAATCAGAGGAAAAGATTTTGCCTTAGTTTTAGATTATTCATTTGAATATGAAGGCCAAACTTATACTCAGGAATTTTTTAATAATGAATTGGAACCTTTTTCAGATACAAATGGGAAAGGTGAAATTGGTAAAACTGGATTAAAGGTTGTAAGACTTTCAACAAAATCAGGAAAACCTGTTGCTTCCAGAGAAAACTGGGAAAAAGGTTCATTGAACATTGATGGAAAAATTTATGATTTGCAGGTGAAAGGCAGAGGAAATTCCAGCTGGGGAACCAGTCCTAAACATAGTTATACTCTTAAATTATCAAAAAAAACAAAACTGTTTGACATGGACGAAAGTAAGGGCTGGGTATTAGTATCAAATTATGCTGATAAAACATTAATTAGAAATCAATATGTGGAATATTTGGGACAGAATGTTTTTAATCGTATGATGTGGAATCCCCATTTTGAACAAGTTGAACTTTATATTAATGATGAGTACCTTGGAACTTATTTGTTTGGCCAAAAAATCAAACTGGAAAAAACAAGAATAAATATAGATAACGAAGGTTTTCTTGTAGAAATTAATCGTCGTGAAGATGAAGATTTTAATTTTCGTACAACTCACGATGTTTCTATAAGCTTAAAAGAACCGGATGATATTTCTAAAAGCGATCAGATTCGAATCAGAAATATTATACAGACAGCAGAAGATGTTTTATTCAGCAAAGATTATAAAGATCCCGTAAAAGGTTATGCTGCATATTTTGATTTAGATTCATTAATTGACTGGTATATTATTAATGAATATAGCAAAAATGTTGACTCTGCATGGTTTTCGTCAATTTATCTGTTTTATGATCCAAAGGATGGAAAGCTTCATTTTGGGCCTCTTTGGGATTACGATTTAAGCTTTGGTAACATCAATTATAATGATTGTGATAAGACAGATGGATTTTACATTCAAGTGCGAGGGGTGTGGTTTGCAAGATTATTTACAGATCCAGCTTTTTGCAAAAAAGTAAAAGACAGATGGAATCAGAAAAAATCTGCTGTTTATAAATCTATAGAATCACAAATCAATAAATTATATGAAAATGTAAAAGAGTCTGGATACTATAATTTTGAGCGTTGGCCTATTCTTGGTGAATATGTTTGGCCAAATGCAGATGGATATGAAAAAAGACTTTCCGTTAGAAGCGAAATTGAGTATTTTAAAAACTGGTGTTATGAAAGATACCAGTGGTTAGACACTGAGTTTAATAAATATTAAAAGTTATAAAACAGGGGGCAGAGTATGTTCAAAGATTGTCAGGGTATTCCATATCCGGTTTATGGGGCCGGAAATGTTTCTTATGTTGGTGATGTTAAAGGTGCAGTTCCAAAGCATAGTGTTGTAGAAATAATTGTAAATCTGCCTGCTGGTTCACAGGAACCTGCTGCCGGACAGTTTTATATGCTTCATCCAAAACGTTCAAATCATCTTTTGGGACGACCAATTAGCGTTTATAAAGCAGAAAAAAATGAAAAGGGAGAAGTTGAAGTAACTTTTTTGATTCTATTAAAAGGTGATGGAACAAAAGAGTTATGTGAACTTCATATAAAAGATGAAATTAATCTTCTTGGGCCTTGTGGAAACCGTTTTCCATGTCCTGCATCAAATAAAAAAGTATTGATTGTTGGTGGTGGAATAGGTGTTGCTCCTGTAGCAGGTTTTGCTAGTACACTTCCAGATGCCAGTTATGATTTTTATGCATCATTTAAATCTGGTTCATATGGTTTGGAAAATGTAAAAGCGGACAAACTTGTTATTACAACCGATGACGGTTCTGTTGGTGTTCATGGTATGCTTCCAGCAGCACTTACAGAAGATGCATTAAAGGCAGGAAATTATGCTGCTGTTTATGCTTGTGGTCCAACTCCAATGTTGGCATATGTAAAACATATTTCGGAAAAAATTGGTGTTCAGTGCTGGCTTAGTATGGAAAGCCGTATGGCATGTGGTGTTGGGGTTTGTCTTGGCTGTACGATTCAGACTTCAGAAGGAATGAAACGCTGCTGTAAAGATGGTCCTGTTTTTGACAGCAAGATTTTACCAATGGAAAAACCTGTGGCTTCTGTTGCTGGTGTTTCTGTTCAGCCAAGAAGAGAGCCCTTATCAGAGGAGCCTGATTTAAGTGTAAATATTGCCGGTGTAAAATTTGCTAATCCTGTTATTGGAAGTTCTGGAACCTTCGGTTTTGGTACAGAATATTCAACAGTATTTGATGTAAATCGCCTTGGAGGAATTGCTTCAAAAGGATTAACATTGGAACCACGTCAGGGAAACCCTGGAATTCGTGTTTGGGAAACTCCTTCTGGCTTAATGAACAGTATTGGTTTACAAAATCCAGGTATTCCTCATTTTATTCAGAATGAACTTCCAGTAATGATGTCATTAAAACCAGTTACCATTGCAAATCTTTCTGGTTCTACAATGGAAACTTATGTAGAAGGTGCAAAATTGTTGGATGCAACTAATGTTCCAATGATTGAATTAAATATTAGTTGTCCAAATGTAACAGCAGGTGGCTCTTCATGGGGAATGACTTGTTCTGCAGCTAGTGATGTTGTAAAAGCTGTTCGTGCTGTTACAAAAAAGCCTCTTGTTGTAAAGCTTACACCACAATCCCTGGAACTTAACAAAGTTGCATTGGCTTGTATCGAAGGGGGAGCAGACGGAATCAGTTTATGTAACAGCTTCCAGGGAATTGCAATTGATATTGAACGGGGAGTCCCTGTTTTTGAAAATTTAAAAGCTGGGCTTGGTGGACCTGCAGTGCGTCCAATTGCAGTCCGATTGATTTATGAACTTGTAGAAGCAATCAATACTTTGCCAGAAGAAAAGCGGGTTCCTGTAATTGCAATTGGTGGAATTGAAAAATGGGAAGATGCTGTAGAATTTATTATGGCAGGAGCAAGTGCACTGGAAGTTGGCACAGCAACTTTTGCAAATCCATACGCTATGCTGGAAATTATTGATGGCCTTGCTGCTTACATGAAACGCAAAGGATACAAATCTATTGAAGATTTTAAAGGAATTATACAGAAATGAAAAAAGCAATTTATGTTATTTTGAGTTTAACCCTTTTAGTTACATCATGTTCTAAAAAGGCAAAAAATGAGGAAAAAAAAATGAGAACCATAACACCAATATTCGGAATGACCGAAGAAAATTATCAGGCAGTATTAGATAAGTCAATTTTATCTTTGGGAAATAATTATAGACTTAAAAAATTTATTGAAAAATATGAATCTGGAGAGGATATCTACATTGCTGCTATAGGTGGTTCTGTAACAGAAGGTGCCGGTCCAACAAATTATACCGACGGATATTTTTATCAATTTATTAATAGACTTCGTTCAGAATACAAAAGAAAGGGTTCTGGAAAAGTAGTAATGAACGATGCTGCATTAAGCGGTACTTCTTCTGCAATTGGTTGGGTTCGTTATCAATCTGACGTTATAGATGTATTGGGCGGACATGTTCCAGATTTATTAATAATAGAATTTGCTGTAAATGATTACATGGAGCCAACAAAGGTGCGTGGTTTTGAAGCAATGATACGTCGTGCTCTTTCTGATAATCCGGATTGTGCTGTAATTGTTTTATATGCTGCTGCAACCTATGGAAACACACAAAATGATATGAAACCTGTTGCAAATTTCTACAAAGTTCCTCAGATAAGTATTCTTGACGCAATTAAACAGCCAATGGAATCTGGACAGATAAAAAAAGAATCTTTCTACACAGATATAGTTCATCCTTACAAGGAAGGTCATACTTTGATGGTAGATTGTATTATTAATCTATTCAGAAAAGTTGAAGATTTAGAAGCAGATGAAAATTTCCCAATTCCAGCCAGTACAAAATTAAAACCAGATTTTGTAGGATTAGTTCGCATTACTGGTGATGATGAAAATGTAAAAATTGATGCTGGTGATTTTAATCAGACTGATGAGAACTGCCAGACAATCAAAAAGACAGGAAAATCAAATTTCCCACAAAACTGGTGTCATAAAGCTGGTTCAAAAAGTTTTAAAATGGACATAAATTGTAAAAATCTGATTTTTCTTTTTAAAGAGGGAAATGCAGCTGCAAAAGATGTTGTTTATGGACAAGCAGAAGTTTACATCGATGGAAAATTACTAGATACATATAATGCCGCTAAAGAAGGTGGATGGAATAACCCTGCTGTAAAAGTAATTATTGATGAAGCAGAGGCAAAAGATCACACTGTAGAAGTAAAAATGATTTCTGGTGATGAAAACAAAGAATTTACGATTGTGGCAATGGGCTATAGTCGTTAGTTGCTGAATAAACACAACCACAATATTGCTGACGGTAAAGACCATATTCTTCACTTAGTTCCAGGCTTCTTTTAAATCCGCCCTTTTTCTTAAAGTCGGAAGGAAGCCACTTAGGAGAATTAGGATTACCGTCATTTTTTTTGTCCAATGCAATTTGCTGGCCTAAAACATTGATTTTTTCAGCATCTTTAAATGGACTGATGCTTAAAGTAGTGCAGAAATAGTCAAAATTATTAGCACAGGCATATTCAAAAGTTTTTTTCAATCGGAATTCATAACAACGACGGCATCGTTCACCTTTTTCAGCTTCTTTGGATAGTTCCGGTTCTTCCCTGGTTTTTACGGCTGTATAAAAGTCTTCCGGATCATATTTTTCTTCAATCACTTTTATTTTATTTTCAAGAACCGGAGGGAACCTGGTATAAAGCTCCTTTAATTCATTTAAACGACGCCAGTATTCCTCTTGAGGATATATGTTTGGATTGTAATAAAGAACAGTAATATCAAAAATAGAAGCTAAATATTCCAAAACATAAGAGGAGCATGGTCCACAGCAAGCATGCAGTAAAAGGGAGGGTCTTTTTTCTGATGGGCTGGTACGTATTTTTGCTAAAATAGAATCTAATTCTTTTTGATAATTTTTTGATGGCAAATTGCTTTTCTGAAGGCTCAACTTTTATTCCTTTATTATTCCTTTTTTATTCCTTTTTTATTCCTTTTTTATTCCTTTTTTATTCCTTTACGTAAAGCACCATCAACACAACTAATAAAAACTAAATTGCCAATTTCATCGCCTTCTACAAGAGAATTAACAACTTTATTATTTTCAATCATTGCAGCAATAATTTCTCCTGCTTTTTTACCTTGGGAACCTTTATTTTCAATTACTTTGATTTGAAAAAGTTGATGATTTTTAACTGTAACTTCTAAAGACAAATGCATAAAACTTGTAAAAGTAGAATTTTCATAAGTCCCATCCTCTACTAATTCAAGATTCGTGTTTGTAAAAGGCAGTTTTTTTGCCTCATTTATGTGTCGCTTTTTTTGTTGAATAAAGAAAGATGCAATAAAAAGAACTACACATAAACATATAAGAAAGATTTTTATTAATTCTGCAGTATTATGATTTCGTTTTTCCATCAAATCCTCACTATCAATAGTTTAAGTTAAAATAATCTTTTTTTGCAATACAAATCTTTATTGTTAAATTAGCCAAAATACATTAAAATTAAATACCGTTATGAAAAACGGTTTCGACAACGATAAGTATCTTAAAATTCAATCAGAACACATTAAAGAAAGAATCGCTCATTTTGGCGATAAGCTTTATCTCGAATTTGGCGGCAAATTATTTGATGATTATCATGCTTCCAGAGTCCTTCCTGGTTTTCAGCCAGACAGTAAATTAAAAATGCTCATTCAGCTTGCGGATGTAGCAGAAATTGTTATTGTAATTAGCGCTGTAGATATTGAAAAAAACAAAGTCCGTGGAGATTTAGGCATCACTTACGATAAAGATGTACTTCGTCTTAGAGATGAATTCCAAAGTCGGGGATTAATGGTTGGTAGTGTTTGTATTACCCACTACACAGGCCAGGAAGCAGCAAAAACTTTCCGTAATAAACTTAAAAAAATGGGAATAAAGGCTTACTATCATTATGTAATTCCAGGATACCCTTCAAATGTTCCATTAATTGCCAGTGATGAAGGTTTTGGTAAAAATGATTATATCGAAACAACACGTCCATTGGTTGTAATTACAGCTCCAGGCCCAGGTTCTGGAAAAATGGCAACCTGTTTAAGCCAGCTTTATCACGAAAATAAACGGGGAGTAAAAGCGGGATACGCAAAGTTTGAAACATTCCCAATCTGGAATATTCCACTTAAACATCCTGTAAACCTTGCTTACGAAGCAGCTACAGCCGATCTGGCAGATGTAAACATGATTGACCCATGGCATTTGGAAGCATATGGAAAAACAACAGTAAACTACAACCGGGATATTGAAATTTTCCCGGTTCTTGATGCAATCTTCAAAGGCATTTACGGAAGCAATCCATATAAGTCTCCAACGGATATGGGTGTAAATATGGCCGGTCTTTGTATTTACGATGATGAAGCATGTCGTGAAGCAAGCCGTCAGGAAATCATCCGCCGTTACTATGCAACACTGAACAGCTTTGTAGAAGGCAATGCATCAGAAGACGAAATTAAAACAATTGAACTTATAATGCAGCAGGAAAACATTACAACAGATTATCGCAAAGTAACAGTTGCCGCAAAAGAACGAGCTGCAAAAGATAAAACAATCTGTGCTGCAATTGAACTTCCAGATGGAACAATCATTACTTCACAGACCTCTGAACTTTTAGGAACAAGTGCCGCTTTAATTTTGAATGCCACAAAACATCTTGCAGGAATAGATCATAAAGTAAAACTGATTCCAAAAGAAATGATAGAACCAATTCAGCAGATGAAAGTAATTTATCTTGCAGGAAACAATCCACGTCTTCATACAGATGAAGTTCTTGTAGCATTGGCAATGCTTTCTAAAACAGATGAAAACTGTAAACATGCTATTGAACAACTTCCGAACTTAAAAGGCTGCCAGGTTCACACAACAGTTATGCTTAGCGAAGTAGATCGTAAAATCTTTAAAAAGCTTGGCGTAATGCTCACTTGTGAACCAGTAAGCAAAAAGCAGAAACCGTTAATTGGATAATTTAGTTTTTCTTGCCAATAAATACGAAGTACCCTCTTTTTGCCACACAGATCCATGCCAGTTTTTGCGCTGGTATCCTGTGTCTCAAATTGCAGATGTAGAATGCTGTTCCTTTATTGCTGCAATGCTGGCATTTGGGAACCGCAAGCAGTTTATTCCAAAAATCCAGTCAATTATGGAAATGGCAGATAAAACCAGTGGCTCTATTACAAAATGGCTCCTTGCTGGCAGTTCCAATTTTCCTTGGGGCGAAAAAAAGTTCTATCGTTTTTATTCTTACGACGATATGCATTGCCTTTTTAATGAACTGGCAGAAATTTTAAAAGAGTCAGGAAGCCTTGGAGAATATCTTAAGGGGAAAGTCTTCCCCTGTCTCCAGCCTGGTGCCCAGTCTTCCGCCACCCCTTCCAGCGGGGATACCCCGCAACGCCCCAATCTGGCTCAAACACTTTCAGACTCATTTCCAAAATCAGCCATTGTTCCAAAAGGAAAGAATTCGGCTAATAAACGGGTCCATATGTTTTTAAGATGGATGGTTCGGCAGAATTCTCCTGTAGATTTAGGAATATGGAACTGGTACCCACAGTCAGAACTTTTAATTCCTTTGGATGTTCATGTTATGCAGGAAGGAATCCGTCTTGGCTTGCTTCCAAAAAATGCCACTGCCAGTAAAAAAACTGCTGAAATACTTACAAAAAAAATGGCAGAAATATTCCCAGGGGATCCTGTCAGAGGGGATTTTGCCCTATTTGGACTGGGAGTGGATGAAAATTAAGAATTAAAAATGAAAAATTATGGTGTGGACATTCTATGTTATGAGTTTAAAACACATTGTTTGCATTTCCCCGTAAAATTCACTATATTACTCATTAAGAAACCGATACCCGTTGGGATTGGATTTCTGGCGAATCTATATTAGCTTCGTTTAAAAAAACACTTCAAAAGACTTGATCCGGGAGGACAGGTACTATGATCTTAACCATCGATGTGGGAAACACTTCCACAACCTGTGGTCTTTATGATGGAGAAAAAATCATTTTTCAATTCCGTCGGGAGACCAACATTCATTCCAGTTCAGATGAAATCGGTATATTTTTCAGGACAGTTCTGAAAGAAAACGGTTACGACTGGAAACAAATTACAAAAATTGGTGTATGCAGCGTAGTTCCATCTATGAATTATTCTCTTGCCAGTGCTTGTTCAAAGTACTTAAACCAGGATCCGCTGTTTGTTCAGGCAGGAATCAAAACTGGTTTAAAAATTAAATATTCTAATCCAAAAGAAATTGGTGCAGATTTAATTGCAGCCGCAATGGGAGCCGTTCATCTTTTCCCAAACAAAGATCTGATTGTTGCAGATTTGGGAACAGCAACTACATTGGAACTTGTATCAAAAGACAAGGAATTTCTTGGAGGTTCAATTCTTCCGGGCTTAAAAATTTCTATTGATGCACTTGCCAGCGGAACTGCTAAATTGCCAATGGTAGAAATTGCCAAACCAGAAGGAATACTTGGTGCTTCAACAACAGAAGCTATTCAGGTAGGTCTCTTCTATGGAAATGCAGGTGCTATTAAAGAAATCTGTTACATTTATCAGAAAAATGTATTCCATGGCGAAAAACCATTAATCATTGCAACAGGTGGCTTTGCAAAAATTTATAACGATTACTCACTTTTTGATCATATTGTGCCAGAACTAGTATTAACTGGTGTTAAGTGTGCCATCGATATGAACTAGAATCTGAAACAAATTCAGAATAACAAAACAAACTTAAAAAGAAATCTCAACTTTATAAGGAAATTAATATGGAAAATACAACTTTAACTCGTAATAAAAAAATCGCTTTGACTGGTGCGTTCAGTGCTCTTGTAATTGTTCTTGGAATCACAAAGCTTGGTCTTATTCCAATTGGACCAACAGCTTCCATTTCAATCTTACAGATTCCTATGTTCATTGCTCTTATGCTGGCAGGACTTCCTTCTGGTGCATCTGTTGGTGGGGTTTTTGGTATTATGTCTTTAATTCAGGCTGCCATGAGTCCAAGTGGTGTTCTTGATCCTTTATTTGTGAATCCTTTGTGTTCAGTTCTTCCCCGTGTGCTTACAGCTGTAGTTGCATGGGTAATCTGGAAGCTTCTTAGTCTTATTCCTCATATGCCAAAAACTGTAAATGCTGCAATCACAGGTTTTCTTGGAACTGTTTTACATACTGCTTTAGTAATTGGTTGTCTTTACATTTTCCAGGGTGGAGCCGTTCGTGCTGCAATGGGTGGCATGGGCTATTTTGCACTTATGGGTGTTCTTTCTGTAAATGCAATTTTTGAAGCAATTGCCGCAACTATTGTTTGTGCAGCTGTATTTGCAGGATTATTTATTTCTTCAAAAAAGAAATCTAAATTGTCACAAGAATAGTTATTATAGTATAATGGTACCTATGAGAATTGTAATCGTAGGTGCCGGTTTTACTGGTGTTCAACTTGCCAAACTTCTTATTAATGAAAAAAATCAGGTTTCATTAATTGATAATGATGAAGAGATTATTCGTCATGCCTCTAATCAACTGGATTGTAATGTAAAATGTGCTGATGGAAATAATCTTGAAACTTTGGAAGATGCTGATATTGCAAAGGCTGATGCTTTAATTTGTGTAACAGCTTCGGACGAAGTTAACATGATTACTTGTTCTTTAGTTGATGCAGTTTATCCGGATATTCTTAAAATTGCTCGTGTTAGAAATTATGCATACTATGTAAATACTGCAAAAGCAGAATTAAAACACGCAAATACTTTTTCAAAAACCCACCGTCCTTTATATGGCATTAATTATATGATTCATCCTGACGTAGAAGCCGCAGATGCTATTGTTCAGGCTGTACAAAATGGTGTGGTTGGAAATGTTCTTACTTTTGATAATTCCGATTTAGAAATTGCCAGAATTGCTGTTACAGCAAAAAGTGTATTCAATGGTGTTGCCTTAAAAGATATTCGATCAAAAACAGATATTAAATTTCTTGTTGCCTATGTTGAACAAGATGGCCAAACATCCCTTCCATCAGGAGATTCTGTTATTAATGAAGGAGACACAATTGGTGTTCTTATTAATAAAAATGATGTTTCGGCTCTTATGGAACTTTGTGGCTCAGAACAGAAACAGCTTCGTAAAGTTGCATTAATAGGCGCTGGTCGCATTGGAAATATTATTGCTGAAAAGTTATTGGAAGAGGATAAGAGCAAGGGAAAAAATCGTTTGTTCTCTAAATTAAAGGCAAAGCGTTTTTCAGATTTTACCATTATTGATAGCAATGAAGACTTAACAAAAGCGGCTGCAGACAAGTTCCCACAAGCCAGAGTTATGCGAGGTGATGCATCAGATGAAGCTTTCTTAAGAGAAGAAAATATCGATTCTTATGATTTGGCAATTTGTGCAACTCATAATCACGAATTAAACATGGTTCTTGCTGCATATCTTGAATCTATTGGTGTAGGTCAGTCTATAAGTCTTGTATCATCAGCTGCATTTGCAACTATTGCAGAAAAACTTGGTATTGATGTTGCCATTCCTTTAAGAGACTGCGTAGTTGATTCTATTATGAGTCATTTACGGGGTAAGGCAGTAAAAGAAATTCATACTGTAACGACAGGGGAATTGGAAATTGTTGAATGTGAAATAACTTCTACTTCAAAGGTTGCAGGAAAACTATTAAAAGATATTTCTGATCCAGGTTCATTCCTTGTTTTATTAAATAGAAAAGCAGGAATTACAGAATATTCCATTGTAAATGGTAATACTCAGTTTTATCCGGGTGATCATGTTGTTTTAATAACAAATTCAGAAAACAGTACAAAAATACTTTCGTACTTTGCAGGAAAAGAATAAGCATGTTTTTTATATCTTGTTTGAAAATCATATCTGTAATTATGGCCATCGTCGGCGTAACTTTTGCAATCCCTATTAGCATTGCCATTTATTGTGGTGAACCAGAAGTTTTACTTTCATTTATAATTCCAATGATTTTAAGTTTTGTATTTTTTCTTTCTGTTTATATTCCTTTCAGAAAAGTTAAATTCAGACTTTCAATAAGACAAACCTTTGCAATTGTAGCTCTCTGCTGGATTACTGCTAGTTTTATGGGAGCAATGCCTTTATATTTCAGTAGAACTTTTCCTTCATTTACAGATGCATTCTTTGAAAGTGTAAGTGGTTTTACAACAACAGGTTGTTCAGTATGTCCATCAGTAGAAGATTTACCTCGCTCTATAAACATGTGGCGCTGTCTTACTCACTGGTTAGGTGGTATGGGAATCGTAACTTTAACAGTTGCCTTACTTCCCCTTTTAGGAATTGGTGGTTTTCGGTTAATTAAAGCAGAAACAACAGGACCAGAAAAAGGAAAAGTAACTGCAAGAATTACAACAACAGCAAAAATTCTTTGGTTGATTTATGCATCACTTACATTAATAGAGGCGATTCTTCTTAGAATTTGTGGTATGGATACTATTGACGCTTTTGCACACGCCTTTTCTACTTTAGGTACTGGCGGTTTTTCTTCCAGAAATGCAAGTATTGGAGCCTGGAATTCTCCCGCTATTGATTATGTGATTACAATCTTTATGCTTTTAAGCGGTGTAAACTTCAGTCTTTTTTATTATCTTATTGCACGAAAAGTTTCAGATATTTTTTCAAATTCAGAATTTAGATATTATATTGGAATTGTAATTTGTTCCGTAACAATTGTAGTTCTTTGTCTTATTCCATACTTTAATAATTTTGGTGACAGCTTCCGGTATGGCATTTTCCAGGTGGCTTCAATTGTGACAACAACAGGCTTTGGAACCAATGATTATATATTGTGGCCATCATCAGCTCAGTTTATTTTATTCTTATTGTTTTTTATTGGTGGAAGTTCAGGTTCTACAAGTGGTGGTATAAAAGTAATAAGATGGGTTATACTTGGTAAGCAGGTTCATAACGAAACTGAAAAAATGCTTCATCCCCATGGAGTTTTTTCTATCAGATTAGATGGAAGACCTGGCAGAAAAGATATTGTTTTTAATGTTGCCGCTTTTTTTATGTTGTATATTGCATTATTAATGATAACAACATTTATTGGAACATTTGGTAAGCTTGATATTTTTACATCTTTTACTGCTGCTGCATCTATGGTTGGAAACATAGGACCTGCCTTTGGCTCTCTTGGTCCAACAGAAAGCTTTAGCGTATTACCAAATTTCTTAAAATGGTGGTATTGTTTTGCAATGCTGGCGGGACGTTTGGAATTATATACAATGTTGATTTTCTTTTTTCCATCTTATTGGAAGAAATAGAATATAATGTTTTACAATTTTTAGAATTTAGAATAGAATTAAAATATGCGTAATGGTGAGAACGAGTTACAATCAGTAGATATTGAAAAAATACGAGCGGCAATTAAACTACATACTCCAATAGAAATTACAACATATACACTTCCTCGAAATATGGAAATATATATCCAGCAGATTATGGATACATTTTTAACTGAGTGTCACCAGAATCATATGATTGGATATTTAAATTTCTGTCTTGGAGAACTTCTTACAAACTCCAAAAAGGCAAATACAAAGCGTGTCTATTTTGGTCAACGTGGATTAGATTTAAATGATAAAGAAGATTATGAAAAAGGTATGAAAACTTTTAAGGAAGATACCTTAAATAATATAGACTATTATCTTACAGAGCAAAAAAAAGCTGGATTATATATAAAATTTGAAATACAGCTGATAGATGATTTTATTAAAATTCAAATTAAAAATAATGCTTTATTGTGTCCTTTTGAACGTGAAAGAATTGATGAAAAATTAAAAAGCGTTGAAAACTATACAACAGAAAAAGATGCACTTGAAAAAATATTGGATCAAACTGAAGGTGCTGGTTTAGGTATTATCATCATCATTTTAATGCTGGAAAAAATTGGTCTTTCAAAAGAAGATTACAAAGTTTACACAAATGAAACCGAAACAATTACAGAAATAGTTCTTCCTCTTAATACTGAGGTTCAAACTGGAATTGAAACTGCTTGTCTTGAATGTGTAAAAACACAAACAGAAATCCCTGTTTTAGATGAAGCATTAGAGGAACTAACAGAAGAACTTTCAAAGCCAGTTCTTAATAAAAAAAAAATAGCTAATTTAATTAGCAAAGATGTTACACTTACATGTTTACTCTTAAAACATGGAAACATAAAGGAAAGTAATTGTTCTAAAATTTCTACTGCATTAGAAATTATTGGTTTTGAAAATTTAAAGAAAATCTTTACCAAGACAAATAACGAAATTAGAGTAATTGAAAAAAAAGATGACCCTAAAAACAGATGGGCTCAATCTTATGGAATAGCTTTTTACGCTTACAACTTTGCAAAGAATTTCAAAATTGAAACCGATTTTGATGATGAAGAAATTTATATTGTTGGATTACTCCGCAATATTGAAAGTATTCTTTTGGAAACTGCTACAAAAGAACAGAAAAAAATCTTAATGTCTAGCATTCAGGAAAAAGGCATTTCAGAACATGATTTTAATCTTTTAAGACATGAGCATTGTTGTGGTGCATCAGAATGTCTTATTTCAAAAGCATGGGGGCTTCCAAAAAAATTTTCAGATTTGGTTTTATGCGTTAATCATTTAAAAAAAGTGTCTGAAAAATCCAAGAAGCTTGCATATCTTATATATCTTGCAGAAATTGTTCAGCATTATAAAACAGGTGAAATCCAATTTTATCAGATTGATGAAACCGTACTACAAGAGTTAAATATTGAATCAGAAGAAAAACTCCGTCTTATTATTTCAAAACTAGAACAATCTATTTAATTAAGCTAATTTAGTTCTTCTGATTTTTGTTCAAAGATTCAACCCATTTTTGCATCAGGATTCCAAAAGCAACTCCTACATTTAACGAAGCTTTTAAACCTTTCATTGGGATTGTTACAGTGCCATAAGTTGCTTTTTTAAGTGCTTCCGGGCTAACGCCTAATTCTTCTGAACCTATAATACAAATTCCCTGCTCTGGAAATTCAAATTCATTAATATCAGTTCCGCCAGTTTCCAGTGCAAAAACAGGAACATCTTCTGGAAGTTCATTTAATGCAAGTCTTTCGTACCCCATTGTTTCAATACATCCCATTCCACTTCTAACTGCTCGTGGATGGTCTGGGTCAACACAAAATGGTGAAATGTAAACTTTGTCGGCTCCCATTCCTTCGGCAGTTCTAAAAATCGAACCAATATTAAAGGGTGAGCGAATATCTTCTGCATATACAGCCACACCTGGATAAAAATCTCTTTTTACAACAGTTCCGTTTGGCGTGTTATCTGTAGAATGTGGTGCAATAACAAGGTCCCATTCTGCAGGAAATGTTCCAATAATTTTTAAAAGGTGATTTCGTGCAATATTACAAACTCTTAATTCATCAAAAGGTTCTGCTTTTAGCAGCCTTCGTAATTCTTCTGCCCCATCTTCTGGTAATTTTGGATCTGTAATAAGAATTTCTGTAATTTTTTTAATATATTCGGCTCGTGATATTTGTGTAAAGGAATATTCAGTTCCTTTTTCTGCAATTCCTAAAATATCACGTTCCAAGGCTCCAAACGTAAGAGCGAGTTTTCTTCGCTTTTGGCCGCCCTCTAGTTGAAAAAGTTTTCCTGCTTCAATCATAATTAGTAAGCTGCTTTTACAAATTCAAAAAGTTCATCTGTTGAAGTACTTCTTGGTAAACGATTAACAATATCCAATTGGCTGATATCTTCAACAACAAGTGCTAAATCATCCATAGAAAGCTGTAAATCTTTAAGTCTACATGGAAGATTTTCTTTTGCAATTCTCTGACGAATATTATCTGCAAATGCTTTTGCAGCATCTTCTCCAGTAAGATCTTCTGGAATTGACCTCATAATGTGAGCAAGTTTTTCTATTTGAGCACCCTTAAACTTTGCTCCTTCATCTACTGCATAAGCAATCAAAATGGAAGCAACTAAAGATTTATTTATTCTAAATCGAGCATTTATTCCCAAAGAAATTAAGGAACAAAGACCAAGGGAACTGGATGCAGCTGCAATAGAAGTCATGGCACCGGCTTGTGCAAGAAGAATTTCTGATGGAGTTGTAATATCTAAAGAAGGTGAGCCATCCATAGCATAAGATAAAAGCTCCAGACCTTTTTCAACAAACATATCGCTAAAGAAATTTGCTTTTTGAGAAAGATAAGCTTCAATACCCATATTCATAACATCAATAGAAATTGTTGCTTTCTGATTGTCTGTTAATGTAAGCATTAAATTTGGATCCATAATAACTAGTTTAGTAAGATTATTTTGAACCTTTAATAATTTTAGTTGATGGCATCTTGAATCTGTAAGAGGAACTTCGTTTGAAAAAACAAAAGGAGTTCGAAAAGTTGTTGGTACACAAATACATGGAAGTGGATTTGTGGTTGGAGAGGCACCATCAACAAATGTATAAATGTCATGAACTTCGTTATAAAAAGCAGCCACTGTTCTACCAAGATTCAATGCTTTTGCTCCACCAACGGCAATTACACCATGAACATGGCCTTGTTTTGCAAGAGCGAGGGCGCGTTGGGCAGTTTTAGAATTTGCTCCTTCAGAAAGTTCATTAAAAACAAAACAGTCAATATTTCTGTCGTTAAGTGTCTGAAGAACTTTATCTTGAATTTTCACCTCATTTAAAACAGGGTCAACAATTACCATAAAACGGGTTCCAAATTCCTGTACCTGCTGACCAAGTCTTGTAATTGTGTATGATCCAAGAACAATATTTGGAGTAATTCTAAAAATCAAATCGTTCATATTTTTTTCTTATTTCCTTTTTCAAATTATTTTTTTATAAAAAAAAAGAGGATGTCTAATAAAAGAATATAAAGAGCCATTTCGAGAAACTCTAATGACAATTCTTTTAAGACAGCCCCTTTGAATCAAAACTTGCTGTTAGATTTCAACTATAAAAATTAAAGACCATAACTAGTCATAAGTTTTTCTGCAGTTGACTGGATGATAGCGTTACTTAAATAAGAAGGATCTTTAATTTTAGCTTTTACTTCTGCAATACGATCTGCACGTACATCAGGAGTATCAGCTGCAACTTTATCCATATAATAAGCTTCAGCCATTTCTACAGCTTCTTTTGAAACTGAAATAGAGTCAGATTCTGCTTTCACTTTTGCAGAATTGTCTGTCTTGCGGATGTTCTGAACATTGTTCAACTGAGTAACATTGTTTACACCATTTATCATCATAACGTCCTACCCCTCTATACTTTAATTATCGGTATCTTCTTCAGAAAGTTGAATTCTTTTTGTACCAGAAATGAAAATTGCAAACTCACCTTTGATTGAAGGTCTGTTTGTAAAGTCATCTCTTAATTCTTCAGCAGAACCACTAATAATCTCTTCATGGAGCTTAGTCAGTTCTCTTCCTACTACAACCCGCCTTGTACTATCAATATCGGCAATGTCAGATAAAAGTTTAGTAATTCTGAAGGGAGATTCGTAAATAATTATTGCATCTCCTGTGGACATTAATTCTCTTAATCTGCTTCGTCGTTTACCTGGTTTTGGAGAAAGGAAGCCTTCGAAAATCAATGTTTTTCCACCAGAACCTGCTACGCTAATTAATGTAGCAAAAGCAGAAGCTCCTGGAATAGGAACAACATCATGTCCCCCTTCTCTAACACAGTCTACGAGAACGGCTCCCGGATCACTAATTCCTGGAGTACCGGCATCGCTGGCATATGCAACTGAATTTCCTTCATCCAAAAGTTTTACAATCTTTTCTGCCGCAAATTTTTCGTTTTGGGTTCTGCAGGAAATCAAAGGCTTTTTTATTTCAAAATGATTTAAAAGCTGCAATGTATGACGAGTATCTTCTGCTGCTACATAGTCAACATTTTTTAATGTTTCTACAGCGCGATAAGTCATATCACTGAGATTTCCTATTGGCGTTCCAATTACATACAGTACAGACACAATACTATTATAATAAGAAATAACTGTTCAAACAAGTTAATTTTTGCTAAGAGAAATATTCGTAATGCCTTCGATTTTATTCAAAGTTGCAATAAAATCTTTTGCATCTAAAGAGTCAGGAGAATGAACTGTATATATAAAGCACATTGTTGAATTTTCAAAAGAATAGGTTAAATCAAAATCATGAATAGTTATTCCGCAGGATTTAATGATAGCTTTAATTTTTTTCTCATCAAAATCCAAAGATGAAACTGTAATTTTTAGGATTTTTCGTTTTTCAATTGGAAAAACCTTTGTTTCAAGATTGCTTATTAAAACCAGAGTGATTACACAAAATACCAGGACTGTGGCAGCAGGCATATATAAACCGGCACCGCATGTAATACCCAGCGCCGCAGCTGCAAAAGTGATGGCTGCAGAAGTAAGTCCTCTAATATTTAATCCCTGATTGACTATAGCACCAGCTCCTAAAAAACCAACTCCGGTTACAATAGCGGCGGCAATTCTTGTTGGATCTCCTTTTTGTTCACCTGTTGCAGCCATATAGTAAGAAAGAATACTAAGCATACAGGAAGAGATGCTGATTAAAATTAAAGTTCGAATTCCAACAGTGTGGTGCTGTTTTACTTTTCTTTCAAATCCCAAGACAAAACCACATATGAAACTGGCAGTTATGCGACAAAAATAGTCAATATAGAGATTATCATTAATTAACTGTTGCAAAGTCTGCATTTAGTCTCCAGAAAATTATCTAAAGAAAGAGAAACCTGTAGAAACTTTAGTACCTGGTTTTAACCATGTAGAAGCTTGTTTTACAGAC
>JAHAZJ010000195.1 GCA_018385315.1 Treponema sp.
CGCCGGCTTTAAGTGTAATTTCTTTGTAGTGAGAAGCGATTGGAGCCCAACCATCAGCAAATGAGTTGTAAGCTTTTCCTTCTGTAACAGCCTGTGGATCACCAAATCCATTGTAAAGACCAATGAAAGAATCCCGGTCTGTATCGTAACCGTCAATCTTGTCATTTACAGAGTAGAAAGCATAGTGGTTACGGCGGTCACGGTATTCAGTTTTGTGGTAGATTACAGAATCTTTAATTTCAACGCGGCCTGTAGAGAAGTTACGCTGGAAGTTGTTGCTGTCGTCCTGAGCATCCCAAAGACACCATTCAGCAAAGGACCAGAATTTGAAAGTTTTGTCAGATTTGCCTTCGTTTGTAAGAACAACCTGCTGAACTTCACCATCGTAATCCTGTGGAACAAAGAATGTAACTTCAGCTTTCAAATCATTCTTTTTACCTGTGATTACTGTGTAACCCATACCGTGGCGACATTCGTAAGCGTCAAGTTCTGTTTTTACTGGAGACCAGCCTGGGTTCCAGATAGTTCCATTATCATTGATATAGAAATAACGACCGCCCATATCAATAGGTACATTGTTGTAGCGGTAACGTGTAATACGGCGAAGACGAGCATCCTTGTAGAAGCTGTATCCACCGGCAGTGTTAGAAATTAATGAGAAAAATCCCTGTGTTCCTAAATAGTTAATCCATGGGTAAGGGGTTCTTGGAGTAGTAATAACATACTCACGTTTCGCATCATCGAAATGTCCAAATTTCATGATTTTCTCCTGTGTTTATTTTTTTTATGTACTACGAAATCGTTGTAGTACATCTTATATTATATATCAGTTGTTTAGACTTGGCAATTATAATTTTATAAATTAGTTTTTAATTTTTCTTTAATTCAAACCTGATATATACTATTTAATTGGAGGATTTATGTATAACAAAAATGATATAGCACCACAGCCACCAATGGGCTGGAACAGTTATGATTATTACAACACCATGGTAAATGAACAGCAGGTTCGTACTAATGCCGATTATATGGCAAAAAACTTAAAGCAGCATGGTTGGGAATATGTGGTTATTGATATTCAATGGTCAGACCCAGATGCAGGAAAGCGAAATGCAGAAGGTATTCAGTATATTCCCTTCAGTCGTTTCTGTATTGATGAATTTTCCCGTCAGATTCCTGCTCCAAATCGTTTTCCTTCTTCTGCAAATGGGCAGGGTTTTAAACCTTTGGCAGATTATATACATTCCTTGGGATTAAAATTTGGTATTCATATTATGCGTGGAATTCCTCGTTTTGCGGCTCACCAGCATCTTCCAATTAAAACACATGATGGAACTAAAATTACTGCGGACATGATTGCTAATCCCTATTCATCAAGCCGATGGAATCCTGATATGTACGGTGTTGATGCAAATCGACCTTATGCTCAGGATTATTATGATTCCATTTTTGAATTATATGCAGCTTGGGGTGTAGATTATGTAAAAGTTGATGATATTTGTAATACAAATGCATATCCACAAAATCCATATTCTGCAGAAAAAGAAATAGAAATGATGTCAAAAGCAATTGAAAACAGTGGCAGAGGGATGGTTCTTAGTCTTTCACCAGGGCCTGCCGTTATAGAAAAAGCACATCATTATAAAACTTATGCAAATATGTGGCGAATTACAGATGATTTCTGGGATGACTGGAAGCTTCTAAAAGCAATGTTTGAACGCTGTGAAGTTTGGCAGACTCATGTAGGTGAGGGAAACTGGCCAGACTGTGATATGCTGCCAATGGGGCGCCTTGGGTATGGATGGGCACCCTTTGATGCAAAAGAAAAAGGCTGGGATTGTAAATTTACTCCAGAAGAAACTCGTACAATGATTACTTTGTGGAGCATTTTCCGGGCACCCTTAATGATTGGTACAGATTTACCTTTGCTCAGCCAATATAATCTTTCTCTTCTTACAAATGATGAAATTATTGCCATGAACAAATGTCCAAATCAGGCATATCAGACTTCTGCCAGTAGCAAGGAAGATGTTGTTATCTGGGTAAATGAATGTGATGATAATCAGTCTTATTATGAATGTTATTTTAATCTGAGTGAAAAAAATCAGACTGTAAAAATGAATGTTCAGATTGAAGGGGCAAATATTCGGGATTTGTGGGAACATAAAGACTTGGGAACATCTGTAGAATTTGTGCTTCCTCCACATGCAAGCAAGGCATTTAGAGTATTAATTGGGAAAAATATCTGATAGTTAAGACTAGATTTATGGAGTATAAATTAGAAAATGAATAAAAAATTCTCATTTTTAAGATTCATATTACTTGTAGCAATTGTGATAATCACAAGTTGTTCAAAAAAAGGAGAAACCCCCGTGGTAGAAGCATCAAAAATCTGGGAAGAGCCAGATATGACAAAAATGACAAAAATAACATCATTGCAAAAACTTATGGCTCAAAAAGCTGTAAAACCTGCAAATGAAAATAATCCGTTTGCAATTCATAAACTTACTGCAGATCCTTGTGTTTTGGTTTATAAAGATACTGTTTATGTTTATGGAACAAATGATGCTCAGCAGGCAGAAGTTACTCTTGGTATGAAGCCAAATGGTTTTGAACGAATTAATACGCTGAATGTGTATTCCTCTAAGGATTTAGTAAACTGGACAGACTGTGGTGAAATTCCTGTTGCTGGAAAAAATAATCCAAAAGGTCCAGCAAAATGGGCAAATAATTCCTGGGCTCCTGCGATTGCATATAAGACAATTAATGGAAAGGATAAGTTTTTTCTTTATTTTGCTGATAATGGCAGTGGAATTGGAGTTTTAACAGCAGACAGCCCAACAGGACCTTTTACAGATCCAATTGGAACACAGTTAGTTTCACGTCAGACTCCAAATACAGATGGAGTTTATTGGTTGTTTGATCCAGCAGTTTTTGTTGATGATGATGGTACTGGTTATCTTTATTATGGTGGAGGTGTGCAGGATGATATTGCGCATCCAAAATCAGCTCGCTGCGTTCAGTTAGGCGAAGATATGATTTCTATTGTAGGAACCCCAAAAGAAATTGATGCTCCATGGCTTTTCGAAGATTCTGGAATTAACAAAATTAATGGAAAATATGTTTATTCATACTGTGCAAACTGGAGTGATAGAACTGGAGCTACAGGAGAAGTTCCACCAACTGCAGTAATTGCATATATGACAAGTGACAATCCTTTGGGACCTTTTAAATATGCAGGTTATACTTTGGAAAATCCTGGAACATATTACGGACCATGGGGAAATAATCATCACTGGATGTTTAAGCTTAATGATGACTGGTACATTGCTTACCATGGACAGACAACTGAAAAATTGGTGGGTTTTACAGGTGGTGGTTATCGTTCATTGTTTGTGAATAAAATAGAAGTTAATGCAGACGGAACACTTCCAATTCAGAAAGTATCAAAAGCTGGTTGCGAAAAATTATGTGATTTTAATGCTTATGATACAGTTCCTGCTGCAACTTTTCATAGTTTTGCAAACGTAGCTGTAAGTTCAAAACAGACTCTTGTTCCAATAAAAAATGGAGCCTGGATTCTTGTAAAGAATGTGGATTTATCAAAAGGGGTAAAATCAGTAAAAGTTTCTGCAACAGAACAAAGCAATGGACAGTTGATTTTTGCATTGGATAAACCAAATAAAGATAATATACTTGCAACAGTAGAAGTTTCCGGGGCAGAAAATACTGTAGAAGTAAATGTTCCTGCAGATACAAATGCCCGTAACATTTACATTATGTTCCAGGGAACTGTAGAACTTGTAAGCTGGGAGTTAAAATAATATGAAGTGGATGATAGCATCTGATATACATGGTTCTGCAAAATATTGCCGCCTTATGCTGGAAAGATTTGCAGAAGAAAAAGCAGACCGCCTTTTGCTTTTAGGAGATATTCTTTATCACGGTCCAAGAAATGATTTGCCGGAAGAATATGGTCCAAAACAGGTTATCAGCATGCTTAATCCATTAAAAGACAAAATTCTTTGTGTCCGTGGAAACTGCGATGCGGAAGTAGACCAGATGGTGCTGGATTTTCCAATTATGGCAGACTATCTGGTTGTAGATTTTGAAGGAAAAACTGCTTATGTTACCCACGGACATCACTATAATCCTTCAGCTCCATTTCCTGGAGTGAAAAATTATATTTTGATGAACGGTCACACTCATATTCCTGCCAATAAAGATTGTGGTGATTTTATTTACATGAATCCAGGTTCAGTTTCTATTCCAAAAGAAAATTCCTGCCACAGTTACATGATTTTCGAAAAGGGCAATTTTTTATGGAAAGATGTGGAAACCGGGAAAGAATATAAATAGATTAATACACAATCCATTAATAATAAATGTCAGAATGAAGAAAGGGAGTTCAATGTAATTCTTTTAATTTTTTTAATCTCCATCGTAAAAGTATTTTTCATATATACAATAGAAAACAACGGATAAGCAGGCTATTATTACAATAAAGAAATTATTCATAATATTTATTTTGAATATTGTATCTACAATAATTGCTATAATAAAACATATAATCCCAAATATTCCACTTGCGATTCTTGGATGAAGGTATCCGTCAAAACACCCACACCTAAAAAGCAAAACGAAAGTAACGTAAAATACATGCCATGGAGAAAACTATGGCACGAGCATTTTACACAAATGAAGAAAAAACAAAGCACATTGAGATGTGGA
>JAHAZJ010000158.1 GCA_018385315.1 Treponema sp.
AATGGATTTCGTAGAATTTAGTCTTGATGAAAGACTCTTAAAAGGAATTGAGGCTGCTGGTTATGTAAGTTGTACTCCTGTTCAGGAACAGGTTATTAAAGCTTCAAAAAGTGTTGATGGTTCAAAAGGACCTGATTTATATGTTCAGTCTCAGACTGGAACTGGTAAAACAGCAGCTTATTTGGTTGCTGTTATTGGTGAAATGCTAAAAGATGAAAACAAGGGTAAAAAGTGTTTGATTTTAGCCCCAACTCGGGAACTTGCTGTTCAGATTGAAGAAGAAGCAAAAGTTCTTGCTGGAACTTCTGGTCTTAAAGCATTTAGTGTTTATGGCGGTGTTGGTTACGAAAAACAGATTGCAAATCTTAAAAAGGGTGTAGATATTATTATTGGTACACCTGGTCGTGTTATTGATTTACAGGAAGGTGGAAATCTTTCATTAACTGATGCAAAATTCTGTGTAATTGATGAAGCAGACCGAATGTTTGATATGGGATTTTATCCTGATCTTCGTAAGATTCTTAAATGTCTTCCAGAAGCTGAAGAACGTCAGACAATGTTGTTTTCTGCAACACTTAATTCTTATGTTAAGAATCTTGCCTGGGAATATACTCGTGATCCTGTAGAAATTGAAATTGAAGCTGAAAATATTACTGTTAGTGAAATTCAGCAGGAATTACTCCATGTTTCTTCTGATGAAAAAATGAAACTTTTGCTTGGTATTATTAAAAATGAAAACCCAGAATCAGTTATTATTTTCTGTAATACAAAACGCTCTTGTGAAGTAGTTGCTAAACGTCTTCAGATGAATGATATTAAAGCTGAATTTCTTATTGGAGATTTACCACAGGCAAAACGTTTGCAGATTTTAAAATCTTTGAAGGCTGGTGAAGTAAAATGCCTTGTTGCTACTGATGTGGCTGCCCGTGGTATTGACGTTGATGACCTTGCAATGGTAATTAACTACGATCTTCCTGTAGAAGCAGAAAATTATGTACACAGAATTGGTCGAACTGCTCGTGCTGGAAAATCTGGAAAAGCATATACATTCTGTTCTGAACAAGATGTTTATAATCTTCCTGCAATTGAACGTTATATTGAAATGTCAATTCCAGCTACTGTTGCTTACCCAGAGCAGATGGCTGAAGATAAATCTGCTGGTGTTTACATTAAAACAGAAAACTGGCGTGGGGACGATGAATTGGATAATCGCCATGGATATAGAAAAGGTAGAAATGGTGATTATCATAACAAGCGTGGTGGTGATTATCATAAAAAGGATTATTATTACAAAGACGGAAATAAAAACGGTTATAAAAAATCTGGTGATTACAAGAAAGATGGCTATAAGAAAGGTGGAAAAGGTAAGGGAGATTATAAATCTAAGAGACCATATATTGATCCTGCAAAACTGGAAGGACTTTCTTATGAAGAACGCATGAAGCTTTACAAAGATGCATATTCTTCACAGGGTAAAACTGAAAATAGTTACAAGAAGAACAATAAAAATGGTTCTTACAAGAATGGTAATTATAAAAACGGTTCTTACAAAAAAGGTGATTATAAAAATAATAACAAGAACGGTAAGAACTACAATAAAAACGGAAAGAATTATAGCAGTAATAAAAAGCCTGTTGCTCCTGTTAAAAAAGGTCTGTTTGCAAAAATTAAAGCTTTATTCAGCAAGAAAAAATAAGCGGGCGTTACGGGCCGGCGTTTGAGGCCCGTTAGAAGGGGTGGCGAACAACGCAGTGTGAGACAGGGGAAGGCTTTCCCCTCTTTATTTTCATTTTTAATTATTATTTATGAGGATGACAAATGATTACAGTAAGTGATGTAAGTGTTTCTTTTAGTGAGAAACCTCTTTTTAAAGATGTTAACTTAAAATTCAATAAAGGTAACTGTTATGGTATTACAGGGGCTAATGGGGCTGGAAAATCTACTTTCTTAAAGCTGCTTTCTGGTGAACTTGAAAAAGATTCTGGTGAAATTTTTATGACACCTGGTGAACGTATGGCTGTCTTAAAACAGGACCACTTTGCTTTTGATGAATATTCTGTAAAAGATACTGTTATGATGGGATTCCCAAAATTGTATGAAGTTTCTAAGGAACGGGATGCAATTTATGCAAAAGAAGATTTTACTGAAGAAGATGGTATTCGTTCTGCAGAACTTGAAGCTGAGTTTGGTGAACTTGGTGGATATGAAGCTGAAAATCAAATTGAACAGATGCTTTCTGGACTTGGTTTGGAAGAAGAACACCACGATAAAATGATGAGTGAACTGGATGAATCTCAGAAGGTTCGTGTTTTGCTTGCTCAGGCTATCTACGGTAATCCGGATGCTTTGATTCTTGATGAACCTACTAACGGTTTGGACATTGAATCTATTACCTGGCTGGAAAACTTTCTTTTGGAATTTGAAAACACTGTAATTGTTGTATCTCATGACCGTCACTTCTTAAACACTGTATGTACTTATATTTGTGATATTGACTTTGGAAAAATAACTCAGTTCTCTGGAAACTACGATTTCTGGTATCAGATGACACAGGTTATGCAGCGTCAGGCTCACGACCAGCAGAAGAAGACTGAAGAAAAAATGAAAGACCTTCGTGAATTTATTTTACGATTTAGTTCTAATGCTTCTAAAGCAAAACAAGCTACATCTCGTAAAAAGATTTATGATAAATTGGCAGATAGTCTTGAAGATATTCCTGTTTCTACTCGTAAATTCCCATATGTAAATTTTAAAGCTGATCGTGAAATTGGTAATAACGTTCTTGAAATTAAAGATTTGAACTTTACTGATGCAGATGGAAATAAGCTTCTTAATAATTTTAGTCTTACTGTAAATCGTACAGATAAAATTGCATTTGTTGGTATTGAACACAACTCTGTTACAGCATTATTTGATATTATAAATGGTGTAAAAAAGCCTGACTCTGGTGAGTTTGCCTGGGGACAGACAACTTCTCAAACTTATTTGCCTCGTGATAATGCGGATTCTTTTGCAAATGATTACAATATTACTGAATGGCTTAAACAGTATTCTAAGGAACAGGATGATGCTTATGTTCGCGGCTTCTTAGGTCGTATGCTTTTTAGTGGTGACGAATCTTTGAAAAAAGTAAAAGTTCTTTCTGGTGGTGAAAAAGTTCGTTGTATGCTTTCTAAACTTATGCTTTCTGGTGCAAACTGTATTACAATGGATGATCCTACAAACCACCTGGACCTTGAAGCAATTCAGTCTTTAAATGAAGGCTTAATTGCTTTCCCAGGCGTTCTTTTGTTCAGTTCCCATGATCATGAATTTATTCAGTCTATTGCAAATCGTATTGTAGAAATTACTCCAAATGGTGTAATTGATCGTATGATGAGTTTTGATGATTATATTGCAGATCCTCAGATTGCTGAAATGCGAAAGAAAATGTATGAAGGAACAGGAAAAAAGATTAAATACAGAGTTTAATTTTTGATTCTTAGATTTTTCTTATTGTTTTCTTATGATATAAATTCTTCTTTGAGTTATAATGTAAAATATAAAGTGTAATTCAAGGGAGAATTTTTTTTATGAAGAAACTTTCAATTATTTTAGCTGGATTAGCAATTGGCAATATGGTTTTTGCTGCAAAGGTTTCGGTTTCTCCAGTAAAAGTTTCTTATAATCAAATTACAACAGATAATAATGGCAAACTTCAGCAGACTGTAATTGCAGATAATGGAATGTCTGTTACTGTAGGTGCAGAACTTGAAGATGAAACCTTAAAATATTCACTATATCTTGATAATATTACAGACCCAAATTACCTTTTAAGACAGGATTGTATAAAAACTTACTATGGTAATTTTGAAAAAGATGAATGGACAGAAAATACTTCTTCTGCCTATTCAAATGTTCAGACAAAGAATTCATCTTCTGATTCTGAAATATCTGCAGCAGAAGCCTGTGTAATTGCAGGTGCAACATGTTTATGTGCCCTTACACTTTTTGAAATTTGTAATTCCTCATCTAGTTCGTCTAGTTCTACACGAAGAGTTTCTTCTTCAAGTTCCAATAAGGTTTCCAGAGTTCCTTCTTCTCCAGCCCCTGTAAGAAGATCTACTACAACGGTGATATCGCCAGCTCCTGTATTTAATTGGATTATTATTGATTCAGGAACAAGAGCTTCAAATTCAAATACATCACCAAATTATAATAATGTAACTCCTGGAATGACAGAGTCTGTTTCTGTTGGTAGTTCTTATGCAGGAACTTTTTATGTGCCTGCTGGTGTAGGTCCTGATTATAGAGTTCGTTTTATAGTTTCTAAAAATGAATATATCGATTTTTATTTTTCAAGAAGTGATAGAGATAATGTAGCAAATCCTTTTAAAGATAGAAATTATGGAAGACATTCCTTATTGCTTTCATGTGGTATTCCTGATTTTAATCGCTTTGGTGCATATTACATTTATTCTGGAAAAACTGTTGGTGTATATACAGGCCTTTCTATTCAGTCACAGGATTGGGATTTACAAAATGCAGCTTATATGGAAAATGGATTTAATAACCTTACTGTAGAAGATTTTGTTCCTTATCCTAAAAAAGGAAATGATTATAACTGTACATACAGATTAAATCCTAATTCAATAGACGATTCAAAAACTGTTACCGATATTGTTGATTTTACTCTTGGATTAACTGTAAAAACTGTTCCACACACATGGCTTATGATTGGTTGTGGATTAGATATTGGAATGAATCATTATTATGGTACTATTGAAGGTGCCGCTGATGGAAATGATTACGAAGTGCTTTGTGAAGGCTATGTTCAGGATAATATGCCTTTATTTGCAGCTGCTCCTCAAATTGGTGTTAATTTAATTTTTGATCATCTTGATTTTGCCGCAACCTATCAGTATTCCTTTATTGATGGTTCAAAGTTTGATTTGATGATTGGTATTGCTTTCTAAAACATATGGAAGCTTTTATAAACGGGCTTTCAGGTTTGCCAGCATGTCTGAAAGCATCTCGTGAGTTTCTTCTTCTGTTATTTGTTTTGGCTCGTGGTATTCCACAAGATTTGATGGAATTTCATCTAAAAAGCGACTTGGTTCACATTCTCTTACCATTTGCATATGTCTACGTTTTCTACATGCAGAAATAAATAATTTATCTCTGGCACGAGTTATGGCAACATAAAACAAACGTCTTTCTTCTTCCACATCCCCGTTATTTTCTTCTACAGAGCGGGCGTGGGGGATTAAACCTTCTTCTGCACCTGCAATAAATACCACTGGAAATTCCAGCCCTTTTGATGCGTGAATGGTCATTAAGTTAACTTTGCCTTTATCATTTTCATCATCACCATTATCACGAGATAGAAGGGTAATTCTATTTAAATAATTAAACAGATTAGGATTTGGATTATCTGGATCATTTTCCCAAACTTCCATGGAATTTATTAAGCTTTCAATGTTCATTAATTTAAAACGAACAGCTTTTTCGCTTTTAGAATATTCTGTTATTAAATGATCTTTGTAATTAATGTCTTCAACCAATTGACGAACTTTTTGTGCTAAGCCACGACCGCTTAAGAGCTTTTGTCTGTGGTTTTCTATGATATCAACAAAATCTTGTAAATCTTCCTTTACAGTTTCTGAAGCGGCAGAATCTTGAGCATGAATAAGGCTGTCAATTGCAGTCCAAAGTGTAGAGCCAAGTTTTTCGGCTTCATCATTTATAATCTGAATTGTGGTTCTTCCAATTTTACGTCTTGGGGTATTTATAATTCGTAATAAATTAATGTCATCATCATGGTTTGCAATTACACGAAGATAACTTATTACATCTTTAATTTCTTTTCTTTCAAAAAATGATGTACCACCACTCATAACATAAGGAATGTTTGATTGCAATAATGCTTCTTCAATCCATCTGCCTTGAGTGTTTGAGCGAATTAATATACCAAAATCATCATATTTACGTCTTTCTTCTGCTGCAATTCCCAGGATACTTTCTGCAATAAAGTCTGCTTCATCAGTTTCGTTTTCTGGCATGAAAATTTCTATTGGTTTACCACCGCCATTTCCACTCCAAAGTTTTTTATCCTTGCGGTTTGTATTGTGAGCAATTACACCGTTAGCGGCTTCAAGAATTGTTTCTGTAGAACGATAATTCTGTTCAAGACGAATTTCGGTTACATCAAAATCTTTTTCAAAATTAATAATGTTTTGATAATCGGCACCTCGCCAACTGTAAATAGACTGGTCATCATCACCAACAACGGCAACGTTTTTATCTGCCAGTAAATGCATTAATTCATATTGCTGATGGCTTGTATCCTGAAATTCATCAACCATGATATATTTATAGCGTTCTCTATATTTTGATAAAACTTCAGGGCATTCTTTAAAAAGTTTAATGGGTAAAACAATAAGATCATCAAAATCCACAGCATTATATAACTTTAATCCATCTTGATAACTATCATAAAGTGGACGATACATGTTGTTTGCAGTATCCCAATTTTTTCTTCCAGTTTTTATATTGGAAATTAAATTTCCAATCATATATATATCCATTGCTTCTGGAGAATATTTTAATTCCCGACCACATTCTTTTATTAAAGCAACTCTATCAGTTTCGTCATAAATACTAAAATTATCACGATATCCAAGTTTATCAATATCAGCCCTAAGAACTTTTACACCAAAGGCGTGAAACGTAGATACGGTTAGATTCTGTAATTTTTTTTGTGTCAGCTCTTTTATACGAGTTTCCATTTCTTTTGCCGCTTTATTTGTAAAAGTAAGGGCAAGAATCTGACTTTGAGGAATACCTTTATCCAGCATATGAGCAATTCTGAAGGTAATTACTCTTGTTTTACCACTTCCAGCTCCTGCAATAATAAGGATTGCACCATCAGTTGTAGTAACGGCTCTAAATTGTTGAGGATTTAATTCTTCTTTTAAGGTTTCCAGGTCAATCATAAAGTATTATAAAATATAGCAAAAAAAACAGGTGTTGAGAATATATTTTTACTCCTATTTGAAATTTACTATAATAAATATTATAATTAAAAGGATTTTGCTTTATAATTAAACAATATTTGAAAAAAACAGGAAAAAAATATGAATAATTCAGTTTCAGCTTTTTTAGCTCGTCATAATTTTGTAAACCATGTTGATGTCTTGTCTGTAGCTCAGGCAATTAGAGATGATATGATTAAAGGATTAAAAAAAGAACCTGCTGATCAGGATATGATTCCCACTTTTTGCAATCCTCCTAAAACATCAGCAAAAGGAAAATCTGTAATTGTAATTGATGCAGGTGGAACTAACTTCCGTTCATGTCTTGTTACTTTTGATGACAATGGCAAACCTGAGATTTCTGACATGGAAAAAACAAAAATGCCTGGTGTAGAAAAAGAGCTTTCTAAGAAAGAATTTTTCAAACAGTTTGCGGCAAATCTTGAACACCTTAAAAATAAAGCTGATAGAATTGGTTTCTGTTTTTCATATCCAATGGAAATTAAAGAAAATGGTGATGGTGTACTTTTAGGTTTTTCAAAGGAAGTTAAAGCCCCTGAGGTTGTAGGCTGCGAAATTGGAAAATGCCTTGTAGAAGAGCTTACGGCTAATGGCTGGAATACAATTAAAAGAATTTCTTTATGTAATGATACAGTTGCGGCTTTATTGGCTGGTGCTGCCTGTGCAACTTCTGGCGACAGATATTCTTCATATATAGGATATATTCTTGGAACAGGAATGAATGCTGCTTATATTCAGCCAGCTTGTGATGTATGTAAAGTTGATGAACAGATTATTGTTTGTGAAAGTGGTAAATTTACAAGTGTTAATCGTTCTGATTTTGATATTGATTTTGATAAAACAACTAACAAGCCTGGTACTTTCTTATTAGAAAAACTTTGTTCTGGTGCATATCTTGGACCTGTTTCATGGTTTGCCCTTAAAGCCGCAGCAAAAGACGGATTATTTACAAAAAATGTTTGTGATGCTGTTGATACTATTCCATCTCTTTCTTTGATTGAGGTGGATCAATATTTACATGGTCCTTATAACACAAATAATGTTCTTGGAAAAATCTGTGCTGAAATAGCTACTGAAGAAGATTGCGATAAAATGTTCCAGATTCTTGATGCAATTGTAGAACGTTCTGCTAGATACGCTGCCGCAATTTTAACAGCATGTGCTATTCAAACTGGAAAAGGTAAAAATGCAGCTAAGCCTATTTGTATGCTTTGTGATGGAACTACATTCTTTAAAACCCATATGGTAAAAGAAAGAGTTCACGGTTATCTTGATGAAGTTCTTACAAAAGAATTGGGAATTTTCTGGAGAATTACTTCATGTGATAACGACATTACCTTAGGGGCTGCTATTTCAGGTTTGATTGATTAAGTTTAGTATGATATAATTTATCAAAAGTAGTGAGGGGAAAATGTCTGCAAAGAAAAATTTAGGTAAATCTTTTATTCTTCTTATAATCATAATTATTCTTGTTTTGGGTGGCCTTTTATGGTTTGACCGATTGGGAGTAATTCATGTTAAGTCATTGTTTTCCCCATTATATAAAGCTATTGGAAGAGAACCTCAAACTTCTTCTACTTCTACACAAACCAAGCCTCTTGTAAAAAATCTTGATGAAGATCGTCTTAATAAACAAAAAGAAGCCCTTACTATTCAGTTGGAAGAACTGGAAAAAAGAGAAGCTGATATTATTTCTGCAGAGCAATTAAATGCCCAGATTGCAGAAGAATTGGCTGAAAGAGAAAAAAATCAAGAAGAAAGAGAAAAAACATTTAACCTGGAGCTTCAAAAATACGATACTAAGAATGTAAACATTGAACAGATTGCTAAAAATCTAAATGGTATGCGACCTGAAGCGGCGGTTAACATTCTTATTGCAATGGATGATCAGGATGTAATTGATGTTCTACGTAAAGTAGAAGAAATTGCAGCGGCAGAAGGTACGGCATCTATGGGTTCGTACTGGCTTTCCTTAATGCCTGCAGATCGGGTAGCGCAAATAAATAGGAAATCAATTAATAAACCAGACTCCCTGGATTAATATCTTAGATTGGCAATCCTTCATGTTTCAAGCTGGAGGTTATGCCAATGCAAGCTATTGTTACAGATCTTTCATTTAATTCCAATGCAGGGGATTATGAAGTATCAAAAAATAGTCAGACACAAGTAAAGGAAACAAAAATCTCTTTTGAAGCCTTAATTTCTCAGGCAAATGAAATCAACAAAATAGAAATCGATTCAAATAAGGATTTAAATCAAAATAAAGCTCCAGTTCAGGAAGTAAAAAAAGAAGAACCTGTAGAAAAAAAACAAATTCAGGATGATAAAACTGAAGTTTCTGAAGATAAAAAATCAACAAAAAAGATTAATGAAAAAGAAGAAGCTGCAGAAAATACAGAGACAGTAGAAGATGAAAAGCTTCCTGTAGAAATGAATATTGGTAATGCTGTAGTAATTCAAAAACAGGAAGAAAAAGAAACAAAATCTGAAATTAAAGATGATTTTATTGAAAAAAAATCTGTAGAACAGATTGCCGTTGATGAAAATGCAGGGGCAAATTTAGTTGCAATGGACGTTTCATCAGAAGTAGAACTAAATAATCCTGAATTAAATCTTAAAAATATAAAAGAAACAGATGATAAAGAATTAAAAATTACTAATGATAATCTGGAAATAAAATCATCTGATGAAAAAACACCTGTAAACACAAAAATTGATATTCTTGAAAATAAATTAAAAGACGGAAAAACTTCTAAAATTGATAAAGAAGGTAAAATTACTGTAAAAGATTTGCGGACTGAAAAGGTTGAAGAAAAAATCGACGATATAAAACCTGCTCAGAAGCTTAATGTTGATGTAAAGATGAATAATTCTAATACAGCAACAATTACAATGGATTATGCAAATCAAATTAGCGAAGAAAATATTCTTTCTTTAAATAATCAGACAGCTGCTAGTGATGGATCTAATTTTCAGGCAATGCTTAATAATCAAATTCAGCAGAATGTTCCGGAATTTGTAAAAGCCGGAAGTGTGATATTAAAGGATAATAATCAGGGAACTATTAATCTGGTTCTTCATCCTGATGATTTAGGAAATGTAAAAATTCATCTTTCTTTGGATGGAAAAACAATTAATGGACATATTATTGTTGCTACTAAAGAAGCAATGGAAGTTTTTAAAGATAATGCTCAAACATTAAGGGAAGCTTTTATTAAAAATGGTTTTGATGGGGCTGATTTTAATGTTTCTTACAATAACAATTCTTCTGGTAATAATGGTCAGGAATTTTCTAATCAGTTTGATGATGGAAATTTCTTAGCAAAAAAAATATATGGAAATGATTTATCATCTTCTGGTGAAATTGACAGTCAGTTAAATGACTTAATTTCTTCAAAAAATGATAATTATTCAGTAAACATCGTTGCGTAAAGTGACGATACATTGTGAGTGAGGTAATGATGGATACACTAAACACACAAATGTCTGCTGCTGATAAACTTGCAGTTGATCAGGCTGTTGATTATTTCAACAAGCAGAATACGGTAAATGGAAGACAGACTTCCAATCAATTGGGTAAAGATGACTTTTTGAAACTTCTTATTACTCAGATGCAGAATCAGGATCCAACTGAACCAATGGAAAATACTGAGTTTATTGCTCAAATGGCCCAGTTCAGTTCTTTGGAACAAATGACAAACATGAGTACTTCTTTTGAGAAGGTGGCAAATTATATTTCAGAATCAAGTGCCACTTCTACATTAGGAAAAACTGTTGAATTGAATATTGGAGACACAACTGTTAAAGGAATCGTTGAAGGCACTATTCGAGGGGAAAAGCCTGAGGTTATTGTTAACGGTATGCGTTATGATATAAATAAAATTGCGGCAATCTATGCCAACTAATGGGTGGAGAGAAGGAGAAAACGCTTTATGATGAGATCACTTTATTCCGGTGTTTCCGGCTTACAAAATCATCAGACTAGAATGGATGTAATTGGTAATAACATTTCAAACGTTAATACAGTTGGTTTTAAACGTGGACGAGTAAACTTCCAGGATATGATTAGCCAGCAGTTACAGGGTGCCGCAAAACCTAGTGAAGAACTTGGTGGTGTTAACCCTAAAGAAGTAGGTCTTGGTATGACAGTTGCTGCAATTGATAATATTTTTAATCAGGGTAACTTGCAGTCAACAGGTGTTTCAACAGACCTTGCAATTCAGGGAAATGGTTTCTTTATTATGAAAAGTGGTGATGAAACTTTTTATACAAGAAATGGTGCATTTAGCTTAGATAGCAATGGTACTTTAGTAAATCCAGCAAATGGTATGAGAGTTCAGGGATGGATGGCACAGGATGTAAATGGTGAACAGGTTCTTACAACTGCTGCTACACCAGGTGATCTTGTAATTCCTGTAGGTTCAAAAGACCCTGCAAAAGAAACAAATAATGTAATGTTTGCTTGTAACTTAAATAAAAATACACCAGAAATTTTGCCTAATGCAAATGAAAAAGACATTATGGATGGAACATGGGCAACAGAACAGAAAATTTATGATAGTTTTGGTAATGAACATATTCTTTCTGTTTCATTTAGACGTGTAACTGGAAATCCAAATCAGTGGGAAGCTACTGTAAATGTTGATGCTGATAATGCTGATTTTACACAGACAAGAGTTGGTCTTGGTGATACAAACGGCATGGGAAATACTTTTATTGTTACTTTTAGCAACTTAGGTGCTTTGGAATCTGTAACTGATACAGCAGGAAATGTAACAAATCCAACAGGAAAAGCTATTCTTCAGACATCATTCACAGTACCAAATTCAAATCCTGATGAAAACGGAAATCCTTATCGTCAGACATTAAATATTGATCTTGGTACAATTGGAAGTTTTGAAAATACAATTACACAGTCTGCATCACAGAGTTCTACAAAAGCTTTCTATCAGGATGGTTATAAATTAGGATATCTTGATAACTTTAAAATTGATTCAAGTGGTACAATCACAGGGGTTTATACAAATGGTTCTAGCCGTGTAATTGGTAAAATTGCATTAGCAACATTTGCCAACGATCGTGGTTTGGAAAAAGCTGGTGATAATACTTTTGTTGAGTCTAACAACTCTGGTATGGCAAAAATCGGTGAATCAGGAATTGCTGGTAAAGGTACATTAATGGCTGGTGCATTGGAAATGTCAAACGTTGATCTTTCTGAACAGATGACTGATATGATTGTTACACAGCGTGGTTTCCAATCTAATGCTAAAACTATTCAAACTGCAGATACATTGCTTGAAACAGTATTGAGTTTGAAACGTTAATTAAGTCTGTAATATAAAAAATATATAGGCCAGAATAACTTAATCCATCAAAGTTATTCTGGCCTTTTTTTATAAAATTTAATGAATTGAAAATATTAATTTATAAAGTTTTATGATATGGTTCTAAAATTGAAAGAATTTCTTCTTTTTTGAAAAGGGAAGCATATCCATAAGCACTCATTCCCATTTGATCTTTTATGTCTGGATCAGCACCGGCTTTTGCTAAAGCCTCAATAATTTTTGTTTTATTAGCTCCTACTGCAAGAACAAGGTTAGTTTGGCCTTCCTTATTGATTGTATTAAGTTCAGCACCTTCCTTTATAAAAAGCTTTGTAAGCTCAAGATTTCCACGCCATACAGCATCCATTACAGGAGTATATCCACGATCTTCAGAAACAGCATTAATATCTGCACCTAATTTTATGAATTTTTTTACAAGTTCTTCATTGTCATTGCGAACTGCAATATTAATCATTGGTGTGCCATTTTCATCTCGAGAATTAATATCAATTCCACCTGAAATAAATAAATTACAAATATCAGTTTTGTCTTTTGCTATATAAGTTCCAAAACAATCTGGGGTAAATGGAATTCCTTTTTCCAGCAATTTCTTTTTTGAACTTCGTTTAGTATCATTTAAGGAAATAGATTCATACTTTTGTTTAATATAATTAATGAATTCGTTTTTAGTTTTTAAATAAACTATGGAATCTTTTTGCAGAAAGGAAAGATTATATAATTCTTTGATGTTAGTAAGAACAAGAATGTCTTTAGCAACAGCAAAACCTGTTATTGATGATAAAGTACTTAGTTCTTCTGAAGTTATGTTTACATTATCTTCTTTAAAAATAAGAATAAGTGAAAGTTTTTCAAACTGTTTTATAGTTTTTCTTATTTTAGAAAGTGAAAAATCAGATGTATGAATTTTAGCATTTTTCTCTATTTCTGTAATAGA
>JAHAZJ010000201.1 GCA_018385315.1 Treponema sp.
ACAGGAAAACTACAATGAGCGCAAGTTACAAAAAACTCTGGAAAATCCTAATCGACCGCGACATGAACAAAAGCGACCTCATCCGCCAGGCAAAAATCACCAGCAACATCGTAGCCAAAATGGGCAAGGGCGAAGATGTTTCCATGGAAAGCCTCAGGAAAATCTGCATTGCCTTGGATTGCGAGATTGGGGATATTATGGAAGTGAATGCGGGTGAGGGAGAAAAATAATGATAGTGTCATTATTTGACACTGTGATGTGATAGAATAAACAACTAAGGATACCTACAAATGAAAAAGAATACAAAATTTAAGATTTACAGTTTGTTTTCCGAATGTGGGGGAATGGATTTAGGAATGGTCGACGACTTCTGTTTTCAAGAGAATGTACGATTGCTTACCAACAGAAATAGTTTTGTAAATCATAAAGCGGATTAACTATAAATATGACAAAAAAACTTTTTAAGGAGTGATATTAGTGAACAAAGTTTCTGTGAATCTTACAAATTGCTTTGGTATCGATAAGCTTGAATATGAATTTGATTTTTCTACAAAAAATGTATATTCAATTTATGCAAAGAATGGTTCAATGAAAACTTCATTTGCAAATACTTTTCAAAAAATTCAGCAAGGTAAAGCAAATGAAATATGTGATAGAATTTTTGAAATTCCAGGCAATGCAATTGTAAAAATTGATGATAAAGATATAGAGAAAAAGGATGTTTTTGTTATAAAATCTTATGAAGCTGAGTACGAATCTGATATTTCATCGCTTTTGATAAAAGGTGAATTAAAAGAATCTCTAAAGGAAGTTTTAAAGTCGCGAGACAAATTACTTAAATCACTTGAAAAAGATTCTGGATTAAAGATAAAAAGAACTTCTCAAGGAAAAACAGGATATGAATTAGAGCCAACATTACTGAAAGATTTTTCATTCTCAGAACAAAGTATTTTATTAAATTTAGAATATTTAAAATCTGAAAAATATGAAATAGAATTTTCAGATATAATGTATAGCACAATATTTGATACTTCTGTTTTGAAAAAAATAAAATCTGACGAATTTCAAAATGGTATAGATGCTTTTATAAAAAAAGTTGATGAAATATATAGTTCATTTGATTTTTTGGAAAAAGGTAAATTGACTTTACCAAAATTAAAGGAGATAAGAAAAACAATAGAAAAGGATAATTTTTTCGTCAAAGGAAACAATCTAAACTTAAATGGTGGTATAGTTATATCTGATGTAAATACATTAGACTCAACTTTGTTTGAAATTGAAACAAAAGTAAAAGCTCTTTCAGAATTAAAAGATATTGAGCAACTTTTGTCAGATGCAAAAGGTATGCTTCTTAAGGATGTAATTGAAACTCATACAGATATAATTCCATATTTAAAAATTTCTAAACTTGATGACTTAAGAAAAATATTGTGGCTATCATATATCGCAAAAAATAAAGTATTTTTTGAAGAACTTTATGCAAAGTATTCAAAGTTTTCAAATCTTATTGATGAAACAACTATAGAAGATACTCCGTGGAAAAAGAGCCTTTCAATTTTTAAGAATCGTTTTACAGTTCCATTTGATATGGAAGTTACAAATTTAAAAGGTGCCGTAATAGGAGAGTCTGTTCCTCAAGTAGAGTTTAGTTTTGAAAAAAATGGAAATATAAAGAAAATTGACAGAACAAGATTGGATGAATTAGACACTCTTAGTCAAGGCGAAAAAAGAGCGTTGTATCTTTTAAATATTATTTTTGACTTAGAAAAATTAAAAGCAGAAGACAAAGAGGTTTTGTTGATAGTTGATGATATAGCAGATTCTTTTGATTACAAGAATAAATATGCAATTATAGAATATTTATATGAGTTATCTAATATGAATAACATAAAAATGATAATTCTCTCTCATAATTTTGACTTTTATCGCGCTGTATCAAGTAGGTTGTCTATATTAAGACAAAACAGACTTGAAGTAATGCTTACCAATAATACAATAAATTTGCATGAAGAAAAATATCAGAAACAACCGTTTGAAGCTTGGAAGAAAAAACTAAATAAGGAAAATATTATAGCTTTGATTCCTTTTGTTAGAAATCTAATTGAATATGGTGTTGACAAAAAAAAATCTGGGCAAGATGATTTTTTGTTTTTAACTTATTTGCTACATGAAAAAACACCTACAGACTCGATCAAATTCTCGGACTTAAAACTCATTTATAAAGAATATTTAGGGAAAGATAACTTTGAAGCAGATGTTAATTTGTCTGATAGTATAACTGGTTGTCTTTATAATATTTGTGATACATTGACAGAAAATAATAATCTTTTAGAAGATAAAATCTTACTTTCAATGTCTATTCGTCATAAAGCCGAAAAAATAATGCTGCGAGAAATAAGTTCATCCTCTTCAATTTTTGAATGGGAAGATGGCAAAATAAAAAATAGAGGTAATAATACAACATTTTTAAGCTTTGTAGATAATTCAGATAATCAGACAAAAAACTTGATTCTTGGATATAAGCAAATTGCAACTGAAGATAATGCAAAACTTATGTCTGAAGTTAGTATTATGACATCGGAAAATATTCATCTTAATTCATTTATGTACGAGCCTCTTTTGGATATGGATATTCAAGAATTACTTAATCTATATCAAAGAATAAAAACTTTATTGGGAGAATAAAAACCATGTTTTTTACACTACACTCAGAACACAAAATTGGATATAAGAAACTCTCTGATGCGGATTTAGGACTTACAGAAGGAAGCAGCCATCAGACTCATATTGGCTTATATGAAAAAAAGAATATGCTTTCATTTTTAGGAAACGAAGATACCACGACAGCAATTCTCATTTATAACGACTATTTCGATGTGCTCAAATGTAATTTTGAAAGAATTCAGAATCCAGATGGAACTTACAGAAGTCCAAAAATCAGTCTAGGTGAGAAGAATGAAAATACTGTAGTTAGAAAAATGCGTGAATTTGCAAAGCTGAATCCTAAGCGGGATTACTATCTTGTGTGGTTCGCTCTTGAAAATAATGAACTGCTATTTTGGCTCATAGACAATTCATCTTCTGATTATGCAAAAATGAAGGATTTTTTTCCGAACGAAAATACAGTTTATGATACTTCTGAAATAATGTTTGCGCCTCTTATAAAATTCATTGAATCAAAGATTGATGAATTATCAATTGGTTTGCAAGAAGATTTGGAGATTGCCAGCCAGACTTCAACAAAGTCAGAAAAATATAGGGCTCTTGATATTGAAAAAGCACAGGAACGCTTCAAAATTACAGGTAGAACTGGCGAAGAATTAATCAATGAATATCTCGAAATGCAGAAATCAGAAAAGTTGATTTGCTCATTTGAATGGGTAAACAAAAGCAGGGAATCTGGCAAACCTTTTGACTTTATTGTTAAGTCTACAATCGATGAAGAAAAATATATTGATGTAAAAACAACTCAGTTTAAATTTGAGCAGCCTTTGATGTTCAGTGATGGAGAAATTGACTTTATTAATTCTATTGAAGAAACGAGATATTCTGTTTATAGAGTTTTTTCATTGCGTGAAGATGCCCATAAATTCAGAAAGTGTTTCGAATGTTTTGATTATATGAAAAATCTTGAAGCAAAGATTTCTAATTTCAAGACAGAAATTCAATCTACATCTTCAAATGTTCGTGGAATAAAACTTGCAGTTCCACCGACATCTCTTGTATTTAAGCAAATATCTGCTGATATTCTCTTGGAAGGTGTAGCAAGATGAATGTAGTTTCACTTTTTAGCGGGATTGGCGGTTTAGATAAAGGATTCTCAGATAATGGATTTAATGTCATTTGGGCAAATGACTTCGACAAATATGCAGTTGAAACATACCGTCGCAATTATGAGAACGAAATTGTTCATGGTGATATAAACGAAATCCAGTTTACGGATATTCCAGATTTTGATGTTCTTATCGGCGGATTCCCTTGTCAACCATTTAGCATGATGGGTGAGCAGCTTGGTTTTGAAGAAGCAAGGGGAACTTTGTTTTTTAGAGTTGCAGAAATTATTAGAGATAAAATTGAGCGAGGACAGAAACCAAAAGCAATAATTCTTGAGAATGTAAAAGCTCTGAAAACGCATAATCACGGAAGAACTTATGAAACAATTCATCATATTCTTCAAGATGAATTAGGATACAAAGTTTTTTGTGATATTCTTAACTCGGCTGATTATGGTGTGCCACAAACACGGAACAGAACATATATTGTTTGTTTTGCAAATGAAGATGCCGATTTCATTTTTCCAGAAAAGCAGAATCTTGATACTACAATGCGTCAATTACTAGAGCATGATGTACCAGAAAAATATTATCTTTCAAGCAAACTGAAAAAAACAATCTGCTCGAATGGAACTGGAGGATATGTTGCAACTTCAGAAATAAATCTTGATGTTGCTCGACCGCTTTGTGCAACGATGGCAAAAATGCATAGAGCCTGTCAGGATAACTATGTATCAGACCAAGGCCATAAAATTGCAGAAATAGTAAATCTTGATGATGAAAGAATCCGTAGATTAACACCAAGAGAATGTGCCCGCTTGCAAGGCTTTGATGACACATTCTCTATAGAAGGAACTTCTGATTGTCAGTTGTATAAGCAGTTTGGAAATGCTGTTACGGTAAATGTTTCTCGTGCAGTTGCTCATTCTGTAAGGACAACTTTAGAAACTCTTGGAGAGTGGCATTAATATGAACTTTTCTGCTGATAAAAAAGAAATTTCAAATTTTATTAACCTCTATTTTGAAAATAAAAGTTCCTATGAAATTTCTGTAACTTTAAAGAGATTTACTGAAAAAACAAATGAAGATTTTTTAGATAATAGAGCAAACTATATAAAAAATGAAGTTCAAATCGATTCATCTTTTGGAGACTGTTTTACAAAACTTGCTGGTATATGTAATTCAAAAAAACAAGACTGTGAAAACTGTCCTGTAAAAAAATATTGCAATTCTTTTATCAATAAGTGTCGTAATTCTGTAAAAGCTGATTCTCTTAAAATGATAGACTTGTTTTGTGGAGCAGGTGGCTTGTCCCTTGGATTTACACAAGAAGGTTTTGTAACTTCACTCGCAAATGATATTCAAGAATGCTGTGTTGATACCTATGCACATAATCACCCGGAAACACCAAGAAATAAAATTATTCTAGGTGATGTAAAGGATGTTGCTGACAATATAGAAAATCTTGTTGATGTTTCTTCTGTTGATATTGTTGTCGGTGGGCCGCCTTGTCAGGGATTCAGTATGGCAAACCGGCAGAGATTAATTGACGACCCACGAAATCAACTTTACAAAAATTATGTAGAGATTGTTCGCAAGGTTCAGCCGAAATTTTTTGTAATGGAAAATGTAAAAGGAATGCTCTCCGTTGCCGAACAGGTAAAAGAGGATTTCCGAAATATAGGCTATTCCGTTGAATGTCACATATTAAATGCAAAAGATTTCGGCGTTCCACAAAACAGAGAAAGACTAATTTACATTGGAAATAGACTTGGCATAGATAACGAATCTATTTTTAATGAAATATTTGCTCTGTCAAAAACTATTCCAATTCATGTACTTGGTGATGCAATCTTTGGACTTAGATCACTAAAGGCATCTAGAATTAAAAATTCTACTGAGTCGGAAACAAAGGAATCTGGTTTTGTCATTGAAAAAAACGAATTAAATCAGACAAACGAGTATATCAATTATATAAATCAAAATCGAAAAATTGATTTCGTATGCAACCATAAAGCCCGTTATAACAATGACCGTGATATTGAAATCTATGGAAGAATGTATCAAGGCGATAAATCTGATGATCCTAAAATAGCGGACATTATGCCGTACAAAAGCCGAAGTGATATTTTTAAGGATAAATATTATAAGCTGGTTGAAAACAATGTATGTAAAACAATCACTGCGCATATGAAGTTTGACTGCAATATGTATATTCATCCGACACAAGCTCGCGGTTTAACGCCAAGAGAGGCTGCAAGGGTTCAATCATATCCAGATGACTATTTTTTTAGAGGGGCATACACAAAAACTTATATGCAGATTGGAAACTCCGTTCCACCATTACTAGGACGAGCAATAGCAAGTATTGTAAAAAAATATTTATAGAGAGGTTAATATATGGAATTTTCTGAAGTACTAAACTTAATTGTTTCAAGTTGTCCTTTTTTAAGTGGTAACGAATACGACGGAATTATTATAAAGAAATTAGCTGCAACAAATACCATTTCTGATACTGGTGCATCTCATCAATCTCACATGGCATTTACAGGAAGGCAAAAAGATTTCTTTCCGTTTTTGAATGCTGATGGTTATTTTAATGTCGGTTATGAAAGCAAAGATGATGATTTAAAGAAATATTTTACACTTCAGATTCCTTTGACAATTTACAAAGAAAACACAGATTCTCTTACAAACAAGTTATTTAACTTAATAGATTATACTTCTGGTAAAAAGGTTGTAAAAGCAAGTGTTCTCAGGAGTCGTAGAAATAATGCAGACGATCAGATTGAATTGTCAATAAAATCGCTTGATGATAAAGACTTTATTGAATTTAGAAAACTCTTAAGGGTTGACGATTTCTTTGTGTTACTTAAAAAGAAAAACTGCTTGGAATATGATTTAGTTGGAATTAGAAGCAATGATAAGAATGCAGAAAATCTGTCAAAATGTACAGATTTTTACAAACTTCCGACACAAACTCCTGTAGGATTGGAAAGATTTGAAACAAACGGAAATGATTTATTACTTGAAATTCCTATTGAAACAAATAATAGTTTATCAGAATCTGACTTAGCTGAAATACTTGCAAATAATAAGGAATTAAAAGGAACTTATGCTATTCATCTTTTTGGTATAAAATATGCAAAACTTATCCAAGAGAAAAATCTTGATAAAAAAGAAATAATACGTCTATCAAATATTGGGGAAAATTATTTTTACGAACTTGCTAAAGGAATCGGAATTTATAATCTAGCAGTAGATGAAAAATATTTAAGAAAAACACAATTGCAAAATTTACAAGCTGATAAAGAGTTGTTGAAAAAAGATTCTTCGTCAGTTTCACCAACTGCCACACCTTTCACCTCTCCCGAACAAATCATATTCTACGGAGTTCCTGGCAGCGGAAAATCCCACGAAATAAAGCATAAGCTTGAAACAGAATACGAAATCCCAGAACAACAGCAGGATGTTTTTGTTGAGCGTACCGTATTCCATCCTGAATATACAAACGCAGACTTTATCGGCCAGATAATGCCTAAACTTGTGCAGGGAAAGACCGACTTTGTTTTTAAGCCGGGACCATTTACTTCAATTCTCAAAAAAGCCCTTTGTGATAGTCAGAACCGCTATGTTTTGATTATTGAGGAAATCAACCGTGGAAATGCTGCGGCTATTTTTGGCGAGCTTTTCCAGCTTTTGGATAGAATTGATGATGAGAGCAAAAAGACTTCACATGAAAAAGAGTTAAACACTTACGGCAAAGGCTGGAGCGAATACTTTGTGATGAACTCTGAAATCAACAATTATATTCGTGACTCTGACGATGCTTTTGACGGCAAGGCATTGGATATCAACGGAATTCATTTTTCTGCAAATACAGGAATCCGCTTGCCGCCAAACCTCTCAATCCTTGCAACAATGAACACAAGCGACCAGAATGTTTTTACTCTCGACAACGCTTTCCAACGCCGCTGGGATATGAAGCTTATAGAAAATGTGTTTGGTAATACGGAGGAAGAAACAAATCAAAGAAATGCATTTGTCGATTCCGCAAAACAGATTACTTGGGAAAAGTTCCAGACTGCAATCAATATAAAAATCGGCAAAATGAGCGAGGATGCAGAACTTTCTAGCATGGAAGATAAGCGTCTTGGCTGTTGGTTTGTAAAGGCTGAAAAAGATAAGGATGGTAAAGATATTTACATTATCCGAAAAGAACTTTTTGCGGAGAAGGTCTTGAAATATCTTTGGGACGATGCCTTTAAGTTCTGCCGTGAGAAAGTCTTTAACGGTTACACAAATCTTGAAAGCCTTACCCGCGACTTTAAGGGGGATAAAGAATTTTCTGTCTTTAAAGATTTGTTCTCCGAAACTGAAAACTAAGGCGGCTTGTTGTGGCGGTTTTGGAAAATAATAACAGCAGTTCATTTTCTCTTTTTGATGCCTGCTCATATAATGCAAGTTTGAGCGAAAAGGATTATTTTGTCGGCATAAAATATGAGAATGAGTCTTTAAGAATAAACTTTCCACTTGGTTATAAAAGGGCTTCAACTGAGGAAGAACTTAAAAAAGATGTTTTGAACTTAATTGGAGTTCTTTCTTCCCTAAGCGATGCCAATGAATCATTCATTCAAAATCAGAAAATTGCTCATAAAGAAAATGTCGTTTTCCCAATTCATGCTTACCTGTATCTGATAAAGGATTTTTTGACCAACGGCTATTATTTTGAGAAAGAAGTTGTCTACACAAAATCAAGCAATGGAAAAGCAAACTGGGCAAAAACCGCAAAGCAGGTAAAACCGCTTTTGCAAGATGACAGTGTATTTTATACAGAATTCATCACAAGAAAAGTGAAACATAATGAAAATGAACTTATCAGTCAGATTCATCAATATTGTGTTTGGGAGAGCTTTTCAAAAATCGGCTGGCTCTTTTCTTCATTTGTTCCTGTAAAACCGCGCATAAAATTCAATAAAAGCCTTTTTCTTTCTATTATTAAGACAAAGCTTTCACAGACTTTTAATGAAAAAACAATGCTCCTTTTCAATTACATGATTGATGTAATTGAGTTTCTTGACAAATCTAGCGAGACTAAAAACTTTACATACGGTACGAACGAGTTTGAATACATTTGGGAATGCATGGTAGATTCCGCTTTCGGTGAAAAGAACAAGACAAAATATTATCCGCATTGTTATTGGGAAATTGACGGTAAAGAATATTCATCCGACCAGCTGGAGTTCAAACAGTCCGCTCTCCGTCCTGATACGATAATGATTACAGATAAAGGCACTGAGAATCTGAAAACATTCGTGCTTGATTCAAAATATTACGGGTACGGTGAATCAAGGCAACTAAATCACCTTCCAATGTCCGGCTCAATCATTAAACAGATTGCCTATGCCGAATACATCGAAAAGAAAGAAAACGAAGGAAATCTAAAACATAGTAAATCTATCTATAACGCATTTATAATGCCGTATGAAAGCAAAAAAGCTGATGAAAACATGAAGTTTGTCGGCTCTGCAAGAACTGACTATAAACCTGGAGATAAAGCATATTACAAAATCAAGGCTATTCTCGTAGATACAAAGTGGCTCATGGAGAATCATAACCGCAATGGTAAAATGATAAAAGAATTGGCGGAGCTGATTGAGAATAAAACTAAAGAAAAAAATGAACGAGGTCATGCATAATGAAAGATAACAGAAAAACAGCAAAACGACTTCTCCTTGTAAATTGGTCCTGCTTTCAAAATGAAATTATTAATCTCGGAAGTTCGAC
>JAHAZJ010000203.1 GCA_018385315.1 Treponema sp.
GCCGTTCATCCTCTGGAAAATGTAAAACGAAGTCTTCTATAAATGTTTTATATGTTTTGTAAATCTCTTCTTTGTTCATTTCTCTGATATTTTACCATAAAGTTTTGAAAAAAAATTTGCGTTTAAAGGGTATACCCTTTAAACAATTGTGTCAATTGTTTAAAACGCGAAACTTCGCTACGCTCGTTTCGCGTTTTATAAAAATTCAGGAGTATATTATATGAAAATTGAAGTTTTAAAGGAAGATGGAACAAAAATTGGCTATGATAAAATGGATAATGCCAGTTTCGATTGGCATATGAGATTTGCAAAAGCATTTGATTTTATTCCATATGAAGACTTTTTACATGACTATGAAAGAGGTCATTTTTCTTTAACTGATAGTAAAGAACAGAATAAAATTGATGATACTGTGAAATTTATCGTTACTAAATTTTCTTTACTAAAAAGAGATTGTGATTTATCGAATCCATTAAGCTGTAAAAATGAATGGAAAGAATTTTAAATTGGAAAAAATTGATGCAGTTTGTGAAGGTAACAGGTTCATAGACACAGACGGCATAGGCTTAATCATAAATATGTCCAAAATAATTAAGCGAATAAAAATTAGGAGAATAAAATGGCTAGTGGTTGCTGTAAAGTATGTGGAAGATATGTAGAATATCTTCTTATCGGTGATTTCTGTTCTGATGGTTGTAAATCAAAATTTTACGAAGAACAAGAATATCAAAGGGCTGCACAAAGAAAAGCAGAAGAAGAAAAAAAGGAACAGATATTCCGAGATAAAGTAAAGACTGCTGCCTCTGTTGCTTCGGCTGCTATGATTGCAGAACAGACTGCAATGATGAAAGAAGCTCGACGGCGTGAAATAGCTGAGGAACGGGCTAGACAGCAGGAAGAGTATCAGAAACAACTTCAAGAAGAAGCCGAACTTGAAGAATATTGTAAGAAGGTTGGCTTTAGAAATGCTGCTGAAGCAAGAGAATATAAAGAAAGATATCCAGATTTAGATGTGGATCAACTTGCTGAAAAGAAAAAAGAAGAAATACGTGATTATCAATATAGTCTTGAGTTTGATAAAAGAAACCATAAAACTTATATGGATTTTTATAAAAATGATGCAAGTGAATCTGATAAGATACTTGGTGCTAAATTAACCAAATTAGGCTATAAATTAGGAAATACGAGTGAATTTTGGAATGTGTGTGTGCTTATCTTAATACCTCTTGCTATTCTGATTTTAGGATTAATTTATAGAAAAACCTTTGTTTTTAGATTGCCGTACTTTTTAAGATTAGGAGGATTTTCAGCTTTTATCTTTTGGATTGGTTTGAGTTTCTTAATTCCTCGTATTCTTCAGGCAGGAAGAATAAAGTCTGCCGTCAGTAGGGTGTTGAGAATAAAATCAAAATCTGATTATCCATTTTTTCATATACCAGATGAATGGTATAAAGGACGATTGGAAATATATGAGCTTGCCAAAAATGAATTTTTTGCAGGCATTACATTATTACTTTCTGTTGTTCCACCAAAAGTTTTTACATTAATTTCTCATAAGTCTTGGGTTCCTGTCCTTGTATGGATTTTGGAAATAGTTATTGGAGGGTTAATTTTATTCTTCTTACTTGCTACTTCTGATGAAAATCATCAAAAATCTACAATGGAATCCCATAATGATTATTTCATAAAGCATCATATTTTTGAAAAGTTAGGTCCTTTTGTTGGACTGGAATTTGAATTTAATAATTGGTTGGAAGGCAGAGACAATTTTTATGAATCTTATAAAAATAAAAAAGATGAAATGGAATATTCTTGTCCTTTTCTTCCACGTTATAAAGATGAAAATTTTATACAAAAGTATTCTAAATGTACAAAATCAAAAATCTATTGTGTTGAACAATTGTATGAAAGAAATCAGAGTGAAAAAGAAAATGCAAAACAATCATTTAATGCTCCAATTACAATATTAAGGTTGGGGAGCTTAGAAGCTGAGAAGAAGGAACTCCTAACTTATGAGCAGGTGAAAAAAGCTATTGAGCATGATTTTGGAAGCTGCCATGGAGAAATTGGAAAAGTTGCTCCTGATCCGGCTATTATTGAATATAATGATGGAATGGAAGAATTGAGGTGGATTAAAGCTATTGAAGATAGGTATGGTCATGTAACTGAAAAACAAAAAGAAAAATTTTATAAACGAGCCGATAAGTATAGGGAAAAGGCTATGAAAAAAATAATGAATTTTGATAACGTAAATAAAAATAAAAAAAGTGAAATTATTTACGAATTAAAAGAATTGATTAATAACTATTATACTAAGAGGTAATATATAGATATAATTATAGAATCTTGTCTTCCTGCGTGAGGGATTGTAGCACCTGCGTAGCAGTCCCGACCGCAGGGAGGGATGAGCCGCGTAAGACGGCGAAGTGCGAAAAGCCCGGCCCGCCAGTTTTTGCTATGCAAAAACTGGGTAAGGTGGCTAAAGCCACCGACGGGCACGCCCAAAAAAATTTACTAAAATGTTTAGTTTCGGTAAAAATTGACGGTTAGAATGTCTTATTTTCGGTACATAACTTACTTATTTACCAGTTTACATGACGATGTACTTGTAAAAGTTAATAACCCATGGGCCAGCTTGCAAAATAATCAGCTGTCTTATACACTCCATGGTGATTACATTTAGCATCAAAGTTTGGCTTGTGCTGTCCCTTTACAAAAAAATATCTCGGGGCTTATTATGGATTACAGTTATATCTTAAATACATCACTTCCTCA
>JAHAZJ010000206.1 GCA_018385315.1 Treponema sp.
GTCATAAACAAATAAATAAATTTGATATTATAATATTTGAAAAAGGAATAAAAATTATTATGAATGAATTACAGTCTTTATCAATGATTTTTCAGAATAAACTCTTTAGAATACCAGACTATCAGCGCGGTTATGCCTGGCAGGAATTTCAACTTATCGATTTCTGGGAAGATTTGGTAAACTTGCAGCCGGATAGAAATCATTACACAGGACTCCTTTCTATTAAACAACTTTCGCGAGAAGACTCAAAGAAACTAGGTGAAAATGATCAATGGTTATTAAATGCAGGATATAAAGCATATCATATTGTAGATGGACAGCAGCGTTTGACCACATTTGTTATCTTATTACATGAGTTAATAAAATTTTATACCAGTCTTGATGAAAATAAAGATATTCCTGAATCTGATGTTTATTTAGGATTTGAGGCAATAAAAGATATAAGAGCTAAATATATCAGCAGACAGATGCCTCCAAATAATTTGCGTACTACATACATTTTTGGCTATGAAAATGATAATCCAAGTGCTGAATATTTAAGATATAAAATCTTTGAAGAAAAATACGGCGGAACATTAAAGGAAACTTATTACACAAAAAATCTTAAGTTTACAAAATCATTTTTTGAAGATGCGATTTCTAAGTTTTATGAACAGAAAGGAATTCAGGGATTATCTGATTTATATCAAAAGTTAACTTTGCATCTTATGTTTAATATTCATGAAATAGAAGATGATTATGATGTTTATGTTGCTTTTGAAACAATGAATAACAGAGGTAAACGTCTTACAAATCTTGAATTACTTAAGAACCGTTTGATTTACTTAACTACGTTATATAACAAAGAAGACCTTAATGAAGAAAATGAAAACGCATTAAGAGAAACAATAAACAATGCCTGGAAGGAAGTTTATTTCCAACTTGGAAGAAATGAGTTTTCACCTTTGTCTGATGATGAATTCTTAAGAGCACATTGGATTATCTATTTCAAATACACCAGACAAAAAGGTGATGACTATATTAAATTCTTATTACGCAAATTTTCTCATAAAGCAATCTTTAATGATGTTTACGAAGTATCATCGAATACACAAGAAACTATATCTATTGATAATGACAATATCGAAGACGAAGAAAGTGAAACAGACGAGAATGAAACTTCAGAAAAAACAAATGAAGATTCTCAGCAAACAGAATTCTTACGTCCTAACATGATTGCTGATTATGTGAACAGTTTGAAAGAATGTTCAGAAAGCTGGTATTACACATTCTTCCCAGATGAAAGTACAGAATTATCAGAACAGGAAAAACTCTGGATTGACAGATTAAACAGAATAGGTATCGGATATTTTAGACCACTTGTATCTGTTATAATCAATAAAAGTACAAACGGAAGTAGCGAAGAAAAGGTAGAAGCATTAAAAGCTATTGAAAGATTCCAATTTATAAACTTCCGACTTGCACAATATCAATCAAGTTACAAAAGCAGCGATTATTATAAAAAAGCAAGAGACTTATATCTTGGCAGAATAACGCTTGAAGAAATTACAGATGATTTAAATGAGACAACAAATAATAACACAGAGAATGCTCTTGAAACATTTGTAAGTAAAATGCATAGACGTTTTGATTCTGATGAAGGTTTTTACAGCTGGCATAATTTGAAATATTTCTTGTTTGAATATGAGTATTCGCTTGCAGAAAAATTAAAGAGATTGGATAACCTCAAAATCGATTGGATAAGTTTTACTTCCGTAACAAAAGGTAAATACTCGATTGAACATATTCTTCCGCAAACTCCTAAGAAACTTTACTGGAGAAATAATTTAAGACAATTTACATCTGCTGAAATAAAAAAACTCACCGGTTCATTGGGTAATATGCTTCCGCTTTCTCAAGCTGTTAATTCAAGTTTACAGAATGATACTTTTGATGAAAAGAAAAAACGTGGTTATTCAAACGGTTCATACTGTGAACTTGAGGTTGCAAAGGAAACAGATTGGACTGCAGAAAAAATCTATAATCGAGGTTTAATGCTTCTGGATTTTATGGAAACACGCTGGGATTTTAAATTTGCAAATCAGCATCAAAAAGAAGATTTGCTTTATATCAGCTTTGTAAATGACCAGAGAGAAATTCCTCCTGAAATTACAAAAGAGTCTATAGCTCAGGTAAATGATGATATTGAAATAGGGGCTTCAAGAAATGAAAAAAGAAAAGCATACTGGACATATTTATTACCGATATTAAGAGCAAATCTTAATGGTCCTTATGCAAATGTAAATCCAACAAAAAGCCATGCATTAGATGGCTTCTTTGGAGTATCAGGAATTCATCTATATTGTTCAATTTCTATGCGTTTAAATAAAGTTTCAGTTGGATTCTGGATAGATACAGGTGACTCAATTACTTCTAAACGAATTTTTGATTTAATTTATAAAGATAAGGAACAAATTGAAGAAAAAATTGGCATTAAGTTAGATTGGGACAGGAAAGATAACTCACGATCTTGCAGTATCAATGCGATATTAAATGATGTTGATTATACAGATAAAGAACAATGGCCAAAATTAGCAGAGTTCCAATCAACTTATGCAAAACTCTTAGCTGATAATGTTTTCTATCCTAGAGAAGACGAGATTAAAAGAATAATAAAATAAACAATTTGAAATTAATTTAAGAATTATATGGAATAATGCAAAAAAATGAAGGAACTAGATTATTTTACAACTGGGAGAAGAAATAATTTCAATATTTTTACTTTTACGCTTA
>JAHAZJ010000160.1 GCA_018385315.1 Treponema sp.
TATGGTCTGCATTTACAGGAAATGCTCGTGGAGTTCAGTTCAATCTTCCTGCATTTACAGGTTGGAAACAGTCTATTGGTACTATGTTCCCTGCATTGTTCATTACAGTAGCTTGTGGTGCATGTTCAGGTTTCCACTCATTGATCGCTTCTGGTACAACTTCAAAACAGCTTGATAACGAAAAGAATGCTAAAGCAATCGGTTACGGTTCAATGTTAATCGAATCTGCTCTTGGTATTATTTCTTTAATCGCTATTGGTGTTGTTTCAAATCAGTTCCTTGTAAACAATGATGGTGTATGGTCATTCAAAGGATCTCCAGCTACTGCATTTGGTTCTGGTATCGCATTCCTCTTTGGTAACGACGGAACTGCTGTTAACAGCACAATTAAGGCACTTCTTACACTTGCAGTTTCTGTATTTGCTTTAACATCTTTGGACTCAGCTACTCGTTTAAGCCGCTTTATGTTCTCTGAATTGTTCTTGAAAGAAGATGAAGCTACATGGAAAGATGCATCTGGTATTCGTAAAGTATTGGCTAACCCATTGTTTGCTACAGCATTCATGGTAATCATCGGTTCTACACTTGGATTCCTCAAACTCTCTGCAATCTGGGGACTCTTTGGTGCTGCTAACCAGTTGCTTGCAGGTATTGCTCTTCTTGCTGTTGCTGCATGGCTCGGTGAAGTTGGAAAGAACAACAAAATGTTCTATATTCCAATGGTATTCATGCTTGCTGCTACATTGACAAGCCTTGTTCTTACTGTAATTGGTAAAATTAAAGCAATGGTTGCAGGTGCAGAAAACGCATTCTTCTGGGGCAACTGGTTCCAGTTACTCTTCGCTGCTGCAATGGTTATACTTGCTGTTATTCTTGTTGTTGAAGGTATTCAGACTTTCGTAAAACAAGCTAAAAAACGTTAATCCGTTATAAGCAAAGCTAAGAAATAATAAGTAATATTACTTGTTAAATAAAAAAGGGGTTGCTCTAAAAAATGGAACAACCTCTTTTTAATTTTTGAAACAAGTTCAAAATTATGTTCTATTAAAGATGCAATATATAAAGATGCAATATAATCAGAAATTCTAATTAGAAAATCTTTTTGAATTCACCCATTAAGATTGGTGTTTCAATAGAAGCATCCAAATTAGTCATATTACCTTTTTTGTTGTAGTAATCGATTAATGGCTGTGTCTGTTCTTTGTAAACATCCATTCTGTGGAGAATTGATTCTGGTTTGTCATCATCACGCTGAATGATTTCACCACCACATTTATCACAAACACCTTCTTTTTTTGGTGGAAGAGATACAATGTTGTAGTTTGCACCACATGCTTTACAAACGCGGCGTGTGCTTAATCTTTTTACTACGATTTCTTCTGCAATTTCGAAGTTTACGCATTTTAGTTCAAGACCAAGTGTTTCAAGCATTTCTGCCTGAGGAATTGTGCGAGGAAAACCGTCTAAGATAAATCCGTTTTTGCAGTCATCCTGAGCAAGTCTGTCTTTTACAAGTTCAAATGTTAAATCATCAGAAACTAAAGAACCTGAATCAATAATTGCCTTTACTTTTACTCCAAGTGGAGTCTGTGCTTTAATATTTGCACGGAAAATGTCACCAGTAGAAATGTGTGGGATTTTGTATTCTTCTGCAACTTTTACAGCAAGGGATCCTTTACCAGCACCAGGTGCACCTAAGAAAATAAAATTGTTCATTATTTACTCCTAATAAAAATTTTCATATTAAAAACAGTCTTTAAGGACTGCATTAAATTATACACTATGGTTTTGAAATATCATAGAAAAAAGGATTATAATCTTTTACAGATTTTCACCATTAGATTCAATGACATTTTTATACCAGAAGGCACTGTCTTTAAGAGTTCGTTCTTTTGTTGCGTAATCAACATAAACGATTCCAAAGCGAGGATTATAACCTTTGGCCCATTCAAAGTTATCCATAAATGACCAATGGAAGTAACCCCGTACATCAGCTCCTGCTTCAATTCCAGCTTTTAGTCCTTTAAGATAGCGATGTAAGAAATCAATTCTGTTTGGATCGTGAACTTTGCCATCTAGACTAATCCAGTCGTGGGTAGAAATTCCATTTTCTGTAATATAAATTGGAAGCTTGTAGTGATTGTAATTTAGCAAAACGCCCCACTTTAATGCGTCTGGATAAACATCCCAACTAAGTTCTGTGTGTGCAGTTCCGTCTGGGCGTTTATAATCTCCATGATACTGGGCTTCATAAATATTTAAACCAATAAAATCGATTTTTTGATTAATAAGTTCCAAATCATTTTTGGAGCAGGAAGGCATTAGGTCTCCAGCCTGAGTTAAAAGCTCCTGTGGATATTGTCCTTTTACAATAGGATCGAGCCAATAGCTTGTGGTCCAAATAAAATTGTCAACACCACAGCTAAAATATGACTGCTCTAAATTTTTTTCATCAGCTTTTGTTACTGGAATTTTTGGTTGGGTTGCCAATGTAATTCCAATATTTGCATCTTTTACAGTGGCACGTAAAGCTTTTACTGCTTTGCCGTGGGAAAGAAGAATATTCTGTCCTATACGAAGTAAATCTCTGTTTCCAAGGCTGTAGCCTGGTGCATGAACGCCAATGCTATATCCACAACCTAAGAAAACTGAAGGTTCATTGAAAGTAATAAAATTTTTTACCCTGTCACCAAAGGTTTTTCCAATAAGTGTTGCATATTCTTCGAACCAAAGTACAGATTCTGGATTAAGCCATCCACCTTTTACATATAGTGCAGAAGGTAAATCCCAGTGATACAAAGTTATAAAAGGAGTGATATTATTTGCAATCAGTTCATTAATCAGATTGTTATAGAATTCAATTCCTTTTTCGTTTACTGTGCCTGTACCTTCTGGTAAAATGCGTGACCATGAAATGGAAAAGCGATATGCCTTTAGTCCGCATTTTTTCATCAGCTGAACATCTTCTTTGTAGCGATGATAATGGTCGCAGGCTGTGTCACCTGTTGCTCCAAAATCTACTTTTCCTGGAATGTGAGAAAATTCATCCCAAATATTTGAGCCTTTTCCATCTTCATTCCAGGCTCCTTCAATCTGATAAGAAGCAGTGGCTGCCCCCCAAAGAAAATCCTTTTTAAATGACATATAACCTCACATAATGCAAATATAATTCAAAAAAACAATCAAAATGAATAAAGCTAGCGTGAAAGTTTTCTGTAAACTGTGCGTTTTGGAACTCCGGCTTCTTCTCCAAATTCCTTCATCTTCCATTCTGCATATTCAGACCAGTTACCTTCAAAGTAGCGAACTTCTGAATTGTTTTCAAAAGCAAGAATATGTGTACAGATACGGTCAAGGAACCAACGGTCGTGGCTTACAACCATTGCACATCCTGCAAAGTCTTCCAAAGCTTCTTCCAATGCACGAACAGTTTCTACATCAAGGTCGTTTGTAGGTTCGTCGAATAAAAGTACATTTCCGCTTTCTTTAAGCATCATACCAAGGTTCAAACGGTTACGTTCTCCACCAGAAAGAACAGAAACTTTTTTATTCTGATCTGCACCAGCAAAGTTGAACCATCCACAATAGGCATGTGCATTAACTTCCCGAACACCACCTTCAAGAGCACGGCCTTTTTCATCTACGGCACCAAGTTTTACCAGGTCTCCGCCACCACCAAGGGTTTCATAAACGGTTTTATTTTCATCAAGACCAGAGCGCATCTGATCAACATATACTAATTTAACTGTAGAACCAACTTTAATTTCTCCAGAATCTGGTTTTTCTCCAGTACCAAGGCCTGCAGCTTCTGCAATCATTTTGAACAAAGTTGATTTACCCGCACCGTTTGGACCAACAATACCAACTACAGCACCGGCTGGAATATGAACACTTAAATTTTCAAAAAGAAGTTTGTCACCAAAAGATTTTGTTACATTTTCCAGATCAATTACCTGGCCACCAAGACGAGGGCCTGCTGGAATAGAAATCTGTGTGTCTTTAAGCTGTTTTTTAGAACCTTGAGCCATTAAATCGTTATAGCGTGTAATGTGTTCCTTGTGTTTAGCCTGACGACCTTTTGCACCCATGTGAATCCATTCCAATTCCTTCTGAATTTCTTTCTGACGTTCAGATTCATGTTTGCTTTCCATTGCCAGTCGCTGATTTTTCTGTTCAAGCCAAGATGAATAATTTCCTTTGAATGGGAAACCTTCTCCACGGTCAAGCTCCAGAATCCAGCCTGCAACTTCATCAAGGAAGTAGCGATCGTGAGTAATAGCAATAACAGTTCCAGGATAATCGTGAAGATGTTTTTCAAGCCATGCTACAGTTTCAGCGTCAAGGTGGTTAGTAGGTTCGTCTAATAAAAGAATGTCTGGTTTTTGCAAAAGAAGACGGCACAATGCAACACGACGGCGTTCACCTCCAGAAAGAACATCTACCACTTGTTCAGAAGGAGGGCAGCGGAGAGCTTCCATTGCCAATTCAAGATTTGCATCCAGATTCCATGCGTCCAAAGCATCAAGTTTTTCCTGAACTTCGCCCTGACGAGTACATAGTTTATCAATATCTGCATCTGGATCACCAAAAGCTTCGTTAATTGCATCAAATTCTGCAAGTAAGTCTGTAATTGGTTTTACACCCTCTTTTACAACTTCCATTACAGTTTTTCCTGGTTCCAAATATGGTTCCTGTTCCAAATATCCAATTGTGTATCCAGGAGCAAGGGAGGTTTCACCAGTGTAGTCTTTATCAATTCCTGCAAGAATTTTAAAAAGGGAAGATTTTCCGGCACCATTAGAACCAAGTACACCGATTTTTGCACCGTAATAATATGAAATGCTTATGTCTTTTAAAACAACCTTTGTACCATAAGCGCGACCAACCCGGTCCATAGTGTAAATGATTTTTTTGTCGTCAAATGTCTTTGCCATTAATTACTCCTGAAATATATAATGGTAAATATTATATCATAAAACTAACAAAAATGATATTCTACACCTATGAGTAATTTTGAAAATATTTTATTTGATTTTGATGGAACTATTTGTGACACTTCTGAAGGAATTTTTGCTTCCATGCAGAAGGTTGTTGATTACTATAAATTGCCTTATGGTCAGGCCGATTTTAAAAAGATGATAGGACCTTCTCTTAAAGAAAGTTTTACAACTATTTTTCATTTGCCGGAAAAGGAAATTACCAATGCCATTAAAGTTTACAGAGATTTTTACGGTGTGGAAGGAATGTACATGTGCACACCTTACCATGGAATTGTTGAATTAATAAAAGAACTCCGTGCTGGCGGTAAACATATTTATGTTGCTACAAGTAAACCAGAGCTTTATACAAAACAAATAATTGAACGCAAAAAAATGACAGATTTATTTGATTTTATTGGTGGTGCTGATTTAGCAGAACAGAAAAGAATCGAAAAAATTCAGGTTATTAATTATGTTCTGGAAGAAAATAATCTTGTAAATAAAAAAGATTCCTGTCTTATGATTGGAGACCGAAATTATGATATAAACGGTGCTCATGCAGCTGGAATGAAAGGGTGTGGAGTTTTGTGGGGTTTTGGAAGCCGTAAGGAATTTGAAGATTGCGGTGCCGATTTTATTTGTGAAAAGCCAGCTGATGTGTTAAGGCTTGTTTAAAATTGATTCCCTAATTGCTATACCTTTTAAATTAATAGCCTAAAGTGTCGCCAACAAGAATAACCTTGATTCTGTCTTTAATTAAGGAAACTCTTGTTACAACAATCTGACAGCAAATGCTGTTTGTATAACAGTCGCCACATTTTCCTGTAACAGCACATGGAGTATCGCAGTTTAAGCGGTTGCAGTTTGGAGGGGTTGCTTCATTTCTAATGCGACGAATTGCATCATCAACATTTGCAACAACTTTATTCATACCTGCTACAACAATAACTTCATCAGGTCCGTAAATAAGATAGCACACTCTGTTTCCACGTCCATCAATATTTACAAGCTCTCCATCTAAAGTAATGGCATTAGTACTCATTAAAAAATCATCAGCATTAATCTGCAATGCTTTAAGTTCTTTTGTTTCTTCCGGAGTTTTATAATTTTCTCTTACAATAAGCTTGTGACCAGCGGCAGTAATAGAATCCTTGAACCCATTTTCATCAATTGTCATAGAACCGCCGTAAGCTACACTTTTTGATTTATTTCCTAAAAGTTCTACAACTTTAGCTTTAGCTTCTTCAATCGTTGCACAATAGTAACCTTTCATTTTGCGTGCTTCCAGCTTTTTAATAATAGAAGCAGATTGATTTGCATAAAATGTCTGTTTTGGGGTTCCCATATTTACCTCGTTTTTATTATATGTAACTATTTTTTAGGTGTCATGCGTACATTTTCAATCTGAGATTTGTGTCTAGATTTGAGCAACAATGTATTTCCTTCCTCTTTATATACATAACCAGAAGAGTTATAAGTTTCAAAGCGAGGGTCTGTGCGGTATGCCATGTTGTAAATGTAGATGCTAGAGAACTTAGGAATTCCTTTGAAGATAACATGATGGATTTCGCCTTCTGGGAAGTTAATAGAAAGATTAAGTTCAGATTCTTCGTTTCGTTCTGCTGTAATATCTTTAGCACAAGTCCATGCCCACATTAAGTTGTTATCCTGTTCAAGAATTACATAGTGTGGGTAGTACCAGTTATTATATGCAAGGAGTGGATAAATTGTTGTAAGAGTTCTTAAATCGAAAGCAGAGCCTTCTGCAAGGTATGAATTTACAATTATGCGACCAGCTTTCTGATATACAGATTGTGATGAAATATCACCATAACGTAAAAGTGTAACACCAATGTCTACCGCTTGAATTACAGAAAGGAACTGATTATTTTCCTTTAATGTAAGAATAGAACCGTCATATTCACATGCTGCAGTAATTTTTTCAATACATTTTTCTACAACAGGTGCAAGAAGTGTTGCATAATCAGATTTATATTCTTTCAGTTCTACATATGTCTTAAGTAATCCATTAACCTGTGCAAGAGTACATGCTTCTACATCCACCGCTGCAGCCTGCTTAAGAAGTTCAGTAGTACCTGTCTTGTTAGAAGAAATAATCAGTTTTGCAGCAACATTATCTTTTGTAAATACATCAACTGAGTTTGAAGTAAGAGCGTTTGTAAAATCAATTTCATTTGAAGAAAGTTCTTTTTCCAAAGTTGCATTCATCTTAGAAAGGTTATTAAAGAATGGTGCTGAAACATAAGTTCTGCTATTGCTCTTTTTATATGATGAAGGAATTTCTTCTACAGCCTGCTGGTATCTTCCTTTTTCACCCATTGCGGCAACATAGGCAACAGCAGAAGCTTCTGTAAAGTTATTTTCTGAAATTACATTTTTGAATGAAGAAATCAAGTTATTTGTAAGTGTAGAAACTGTGTTTTTATACATTGTTTCATCAGCAAGTGCCAATTCTGTAATTGTATCGAAGCTGAATTTCTTTTCTTCTGTGTATAAGGCATAATGGGCTGTATATTCAGAACCATTAAACTTAATATAGCCTTTTTCAACTTGATTAGTAGAGAAGTTCCATGAATTTTTCTTGCCGTTCAATACAACTCTGTTGCCATCATCTTTTTGTACTTTCATATTATATGCAAAATTGAATGGAACAAAAACAGTTTCAACTTCAGCTGGCATTGAAATTCCTACTGTAAGAGGTGCATTTTCTTCATCATCTCCCAAATCAAACATAAGAGTAACATCATCAGAGAAATACAATGAAATTCCCTTGTCATCTCGTTTTGCCCAGTTTTTAAGTGTAAGATTCTGGGTTTTTGATTTTCCTGCAGGAAGCATTTTGATGGAATTCTGGTCATCACTAAAGAAATTTAAACCATTGTATGTAACGACCATGTTGTTTTTCAAGAAAACATCATTTTCAGGATTTTCCTGCTTTTCAAGTGTAACCTGAAGGCCTCCAATTTTTTCAATAATAGTAGAATCAGTTCTAAATTGCAGAACAAAAATGCCGATGATAATAAAGATGTCGGCTAAAAAAATAATAAGGCCTTTTCTAAATGAATGCATACTCATAATGTTTTAGTTTAGATAATAATGAAAGTAATTTCAACCATAATATAGGTAGAAAGAAAGGAATAATAGTGATGAAAAAATGTATTTTATCAACTTTGGGATTTTTTTTATTTGCCCTTGCAACTCCACTCATTGCCCAGGAAGTAGAGATTTCTGTTGAAGACCAGTTCTTTTTTGACATGGAAGGAGAAGGGGAAGAATCCGAATCTGAAATTCCCGCTGATGTTGTTTTTGTTCAGAATCTTCAAAATGAACTTGAATCAGGTTCAATTGAAAATGCCATTGCTCTTTTTGGTCAGATGCCTGCAGAATTAGCAGACAATGAGGATTTACAGGTTTTATTGGCATCTCTTTATATTTCCAATGGCGATTATAAAAATGCTATAAAAGCAGCAAACCTGGTTCTAGATAAAGATTCTTCCAATCTTGAAGCAATGGAATTGATTGCCATGGCATCTCGGGCTGCTGGTGATAAAGCAAAATATAATGAAGTAAATAAAAAAATCCTTACAAAAGATCCATATAACGCTTCTGCAAATATTATGCAGGCAGAGGATTATTCTTTGGCAAAAAAATATAAGCTTTCAAGAGAAGCTTATAAAAAGGTTTTAAAGAGTGATCCTAAAAACGAAGATGCTATGTATGGAGTTGCAATGACTTCATATTATCTTGATGATCTTGATATTGCTCAGTATTATTGCGAACAGATTCTGTCTCAAAATAGTAACGATGTTCAGGCACTGGCATTTATGGGAAAACTTTATGCAGAAAATAATAGTAATGTAAAAGCCTGTGAATATATGGAAAAGGCACTGGAAGTAGGTGGAGATAATTATGATTATCTTTTGGAACTAGGTCTTTATTATAAAAGACGAAATCTTGTTGCAAAATCAATTGAAGTAACACAGAAAGCTGTAAACATGAATCCTGATTATTTTTTGGGTTATGCGTATCTTGCTGGTATGTATGATGAAATGGAAGATTTTGATAATGCTTTGTACAACTACAATAAAGTGATTCAAACAAATCCTCAGTATTATTTTGCTTATGAAGAAGCCGCTATTTTGGAATATCATGCAAAAAATTATGATCAGGCAATTAAGTATTTTAAAAAAGCAAATGAATATTCAAAAAGTTATTCTTATCAGATGATGATTGCTGCCTGTTATTTACAGAAAAAAGATTCTTTTAATGCAAAAAAAGTTCTTGCCGAAATTATGAAGCCTTTAGACAGAGAGTCTCTGGAATATAATATTGCTCGTTTTTTTAGCGAATCATATAACAGAAATGCCGAAGCTTCTATAACTCAGAAAATTTCTAAAGAAGATAATAGTAATAAAAAAGGTAAAATGCTATTCTATATGGGTCTTTATTACGAAATTAACGGGTTTGAAGATTATGCAAAAGAATATTATGCAAAAGTTGCAAAAATGCAGGCCCCAATGTTTTTCGAATATAGAATTGCAGAGTGGGGAATAAAATAATGAATAGAACACTTACACTTAACGGCAGAACAATTACCTTAATTGGTACAGCTCATATTAGTGCCGAAAGTATTACTGAAGTAGAAAATACAATTAAGGAATTAAAGCCAGATTGTGTTGCTGTTGAATTGGATGATAAACGTGCAGATTCAATTACAAATAAAGAAAAATATAGTCAGTTTGATATTGTACAGGTTTTAAAACGTAATGAAGGTTTCTTGCTCATGGCAAACCTTATTCTTTCTTCTTTTCAAAGAAGAATGGGACAGAATGTGGGCGTAAAACCAGGGGATGAAATGCTTGCTGGAATGAACGTGGCAAAAGAGATGGGAATTCCTGTTGTTTTGGCAGACCGTGCAATTCAGATTACATTAAAAAGAGCTTGGGCAAAAAATAGTTTCTGGGGAAAATGCAAGCTTTTGTCTATGTTGATAGCAAGTGCCTTTTCTAAAGAAGAATTTTCTGCAGAAGAAATAGAAGACATTAAAAATAAAAATGAAATGGATTCTATGATGAATGAACTTGCTGATTATCTTCCTGCTGTAAAAACAGTTTTGATTGATGAAAGAAACGAATATCTTGCTACAAAAATCTGGGAATCGAAAGGAAATTCTATAGTTGCAGTTTTAGGTGCAGGACATCTTGATGGAGTTGAAGAATATCTTAAAAAACTCGCCGCTTCTGAGTCAACAACAAACATTGAAGATTATAATGTAATTCCAAAAAAATCGCCTGTGGGAAAACTTATTGGCTGGTTAATTCCTGCCGCTATTATTGCCCTTATTGTTGCAGGCTTTATTTACGGTGGAACAAAACTTGGTTCTCAAATGATTTTATCATGGGTTTTGTGGAATGGTTGTTGTGCAGCCCTCCTTACTTTACTTGCTGCGGGGCATCCTGTCACAATCCTTGTAGCATTTGTTAGTGCACCAATAACATCCCTTTGTCCCTTTATTGGTTGTGGTTTTGTAACTGCTATTGTGCAAGCTATAATTTGTAAACCAAAAGTAAAAGATATGGAAACACTCCAGGATGATGTAACACTTAAAGGTTTTTATACAAACAGAATTTTAAGAGTATTGCTTGTATTTATTTTGTCATCCTTGGGAAGTTCGGTTGCAACTTTTGTTAGTGGTGCAGATATAATTGGTAAGTTAGTAAAATAAAAATTGCCTTTGTGCAGTGCTTGATTTAAGTACATATATCAATATCCATCTGACATTTCCCGGTTAGCATCTTTCTTACACAATTCATCGTATACTAAAGAACGCTTACGTAAATCTTCTTTCTTTTCTTTTGGGAAAGGCATATTACGCCAGAAAATACCACGTACATCTTTATCAAGTCGCTGTACACCTTCACTTTCCTTTGTCATCCACAAAATATAGTCTTCAATGAAGAATTCTTTCAAATCTCCCTTTATTTTCATCTGTTCAATGTGCTGGTAATACTGACCTGTTAATCCTTCTTCCATCCAATAGTAAGAAGCCTTTTCCTTTGCTACCTGCCATCTTAAATCTGCAACTGCTGTAAGTACAGCAATTTTTAAATCTCTTGGATACATTGGAATAACAATACGGCCACGACTTGTTACACGGTTATAGCGGTCAAATGGTTCCCAACAGAATCCCCTGTCACCATATGTAGGAACCAGCAGAACGTAAGGAACAATTCGGTTTGGAACATTTTTATGAACACGATGGAATACCCCCGGATCAATTGATTCAATCCAGCGTAAAACATCAAGAACATTTTCCCGGGTTCCTGTTCCATTTTCTGTACAGTGGTAGAATTCTCTTGTAAAAAGTGGGAACTGATTACCACGACGACCAATTGTCATTTTAGCCATTTGGCGGATTGTATCAAATTCTGTATTGATAGCACCTGTATCAGCCGGAATTGCTTCTGAACCACCATTTGCTTCCAGCTTATTCTGAACCTGATCATAAGTACCTTTAGCTTCTCTATATTCAGAAAGGGCTTTAGAAAGTTCTTTGTCATTTTTTGAAAGTCTATGCAAAAGATTTGTAATTTCTGTAAACAACTTTCTCTGAGTTTCTGACATAGCATTTTTATGAGGCTCAAGGCCCATAATTGGCATGTGATCACAAAGTGTGTCTACACGATTTTTAAGTTCAGTTTCTATCATAGCTCTTTCATTTTCTTTAATGTTAAGAATATTTTCAGAGCTCTGAAGTTTACCCGAGTTTTTAGACTGGAGCTGCATTAAACGAGCCTGTTCTGCAGATGCGGCTTGTTCTGCTGTCATGTTGGCAGTTCTAACCTGTTTTTTTTCATCAGTTGCAGAGTTTGACATTCTTCCAGATGCAATTTCTTTGAACCATTCATCAACATAAAGAACTGGTTCATTATATTTATTTTCTAAGATTACTTTAGAAAAGAATTCCTTTTGTTCTGGCTTAAAAAGTGAAGGTAAAAGAACACCAAAACGCATCAGCATTTTTTTAGAAATTGGAAGATTTGGATCTGGCATTTTTGGAGCCATTCCTCTTAAAAGTTCCCAATATGCTGTTACAATCTGCTGACGATATACAGCTCTGTCTTTTGAATCTGTACAAGTAAGATATTTAGAAAGAATCTGATGAACCCTCTGGGCAGATGCATTTTCGCCTGTAAGAGTAATTTTATAATATTTTGGGTCATCGTAAGTTGAAGCTGGTGTGTCTAATAATTTGTTTTCAATTTTTTCAAAACAAGTCTTGCTTAAATCAACTTCATGAATAGATGCGGCTTTTGGTGCTGATTCTGTTCCATAAATATTTACTTCGTCTTTGGAAAAGCCTTTTGAAAGTTTTACTGCATCTCCAGGAGCTTTATATTCTTCAACTTGTACCGAACTTTGAGCATTTGAAAGTAGTGCCGCAATTTCGGGATCGAGTTCTGTATCATTCATAAATAACACCTCATATTATTTTATAATTATATCATACTAAATTGAAAAAATGGGATTTATAAAACTATTTTTTTCTTTCTCTGATTGTATATTCATAAAATCCGTTGTTTTTTAGTTGCTGCTCAATTTTAGGAACATCTTGTGCCGCAACTTCTTTTATTACAACTCTGATTACGCCTGTAGAAGTTACAGTTTGGAATGCAATTTTTGAAAAACCTGCATTTTTAAGACTTTTTGCTCGTTTTGTAGCATTGTCTTTTGATGAAAAAGCTCCAACCTGAATGTCCCAGAAAGTTCCATCAGGACGGTTCACTGTTTTTGTGCTGATTTTACTTGATGATGTGCTTGTTTTTGCTGTAGATGAAGAACTATTGCCTTCCAGTTTTGCCATCATTAATTTAGCTTTAGTTGCTGTTTGAATACTAAGCTTTGTATTTGGTCCCATTTTTACAATTTCAAGGCGGACTTTTGCGGTTCCAGTTCCAATCATATTTAATTTAACAGCGGCTGCTTTTGATAAATCAATTTCTCTTCCAACAACAAAAGGGCCTCTGTCATTTACACGTACATCAACTTGTTTTCCATTTGAAAGATTTGTAACTCTTATAACAGTATTAAATGGAAGGGATTTATGTGCACAAGTTAGGGCATACATATTAAAATATTCACCATTGGATGTTTTTTTTCCGTGAAATTTTTCTGCATAATAGGAGGCGGTTACTTTTTCTTTATAAAGCGACAGTGAAAAAAGGTTACTGCAAATAGCAATAAAGAAAAATATAAGAATAGCTTTTTTCAGTTTCATAAAATAATTATCGGCTTGATTTTAAATCTGCAACAGTACCTCCGGCCAACATTCTTCCACTAATTGTGATTGGTCCTTGAATGGGTTCTGTTTTGTTTTCAATATTTTTAATTAAAAGAGAGGTCATCTTTTTTCCAATTTCAACACCGTCTTGCTCAAAAGTTGTTAATGGAGGAATCAGCATTGAAGTTAGCATAATGCCATCATATCCAACAATAGAAATGTCACTTCCAATTGTTAATCCTCTTTCGTTAATAACTTTTATACCACCTAATGCCGAATAATCATCTGGGAAAAAAATGCAGGTTGGAGGTTCTGGTAAAGATAAAAGTTGTTTTGTAGTTTTTTCACTTAAGTCTGGATCATGATATCTGCATTGAACTAAATATTCTTTAGGAATATCAATGGAATTTTCTTTTAATATTTCCAAAAAGCATTCTTTTCTTTCTTTTGTTACAAGTGTGTCTTCTCCATAAATCATGGAAATTTTGGTGTGTCCTTTAGAAATAACATATTTAGTCAGTTCGGACATTCCCTGTCTGTTATCACTTAGAATTGAAATATGGTTTGAATCATAACTGTAATCAAGCGTTGCAGTTGGTATTCCAGATTTTATTAATTGTTGTAAATCTGGACGAGTAAAATCTGCAGAAAGAATAATAATACCATCAAAGCTTTTACCCATAATGTGTTTGTAATAATCGTAGGTGGAGTTTGTGCCAGGTCCCGTGAAAGTTACATCAAAATTATGTTCCTGAGCAGCCTGCTGAATACCACTGATTATTTTTGCAAAATACTGATGTTGAAATCCGCTTCCAGTTTTATCTTCGAAAATTACACCAATATCATTTGTTCTATTTGTTCTTAAGGTTCGTGCGGCAATATTTGGGTGATATCCCATATCCTGTGCTTTTTGTTGAATAAGTTTTATGGTTTCGCTGCTGATTTCACTGCTACCTTGAAGTGCTTTACTAACTGTTGAAAAAGAAACACCACATTCTTTTGCAATATCTTTTAAAGTTACCATAAAAATTCCTTATTTATAATGGTACTCTTATTATTAAAAAAGTACAAGCTAAATCGTTTTCGTAAAATTGAAAAAATAATTATGTTGAAAGTTGGCATTTTTTTTACTATATTTATACAAAGAATTATTATTCATTCACAGATTTTACAGGAGCATTTAATGAAAGCAATTTACGGTTCTCCATTTTTAGATGATGAAGAAAACGAAGAAAAGAAAGCAAAAGCACCAGATCCTTTTTCTGACAGATTTTTAAAGACAAGACAGATTATTCTTACTGGTGAAGTTAATAAAGAACTTGCTGATGAGATTGTTCGACAGTTGCTTATTCTTGATACTGAAGATGATACAAAACCAATCTATATGTATATTGATTCACCTGGTGGTGATGTTGATGCTGGTTTTGCAATTTTTGATATGATTAGATTTGTAAAAGCTCCAGTTTATTTAATTGGTATGGGACTTATTGCCTCTGCAGCTACATTAATTCTTCTTGCAGTGCCAAAAGAAAAACGTTTTGGTCTTCCAAACAGTCGCTATCTTATTCATCAGCCATTAGGTGGAATGCGTGGTGTTGCAACTGATATTGAAATTTATGCTAAGGATATGGAAAAAATCCGTGCAAAAATTAATCAGATTATTGCAGATGGAACAGGTACTGCTTTAGAACAAGTTACAAAAGATACAGATCGTGACTATTGGTTGGATAGTGATGAAGCTGTTAAATATGGATTGATTAATTCCATTATTTCAAAAAGAAGTGACTTGCAGAAATAATTATGAAATTTGAACTTACTGTCAGTCTGTTAAATGAAATTTCAACGGCGTTGGAAAATCAGGATGCAAAATTTCTGGTGGATGCAGAAAAGGAATCTCTTTTACAGATTGATGGAAAAATAAAATCTGATAATATCCGGTTTTATGAACTTCCGGAATGGACGTCTTCAAATGGTTTTAAATTACGCGAAGATTTTGTTTCAGCTCTTAATGCGCCAATTGCAAAAGAGGAATTGCAGGAAGTTCTTCATTCTGGAAGGGGGGTATTCAAGAATTTTAGATTAGTATTAAAAAAGTATCCTGAAGTTGAAAAAAAGTGGTTTCATTACAAAAATCAGGTAATGGGGCTTTATATCAACAATTGGTATAACGAATTGCGTGAAATATGGGGACTTGAAAAATTAGATTATATCCCCGAATCCGATGAATATTTAATTCACGATGATTTTACTTTTGTAGATTATGATTCGGATGTTGATAACGAAAACATTGTCCAACAATTAAACGCATATTTTTTAGGTGAAGAACAAGATCTTCCGGAAGAACTACGAATTGCTTTTTTTGAAACATGGAAAAAGGGTTTTGAATCCGGTGAATCCATTGGGCAGACAGGACTTATCTGTCGAAGTCTTTCAGATGATTTTGCAGGAGTTATAACAGCTTCACCTGTGGCAGGCAAGCAGGACAATATTATGATGTTAACTACACTTTTTGTTCCTGTTAATTTCCGCGGACTAGGAATCGGTACAGAATTATTATCAATGTATCTTTCAAAATTGAAGGAATGTGGAAAGAAATGGATTTTATTGCCCAGCACAATTGCAGCGGATATCATTCAGCCTTTATTAATTAGTACAGGCTTTAAGAAAGTAGGATCCGTATACGCAGCTTTATTGCAATAGGGAAATTAATAAAGCTCAATTTTTTTATTTTAATAAGGAGTTAATCATTATGGGTTACAATAACTACAAGCGTGGTTTTGAAATTAACGAAGATAAAACTGTAGATTTATTAACAAGTGCAGTTGAAAAGATTACAACAGAAGAAGACATTGACACTCTTACAGAATTAATCAAACTTTTTAAAAAGAACGTGCCTTTAACACGCCGCAAGTATGTTACAGCATATTTGTTAAAAGAAACTTTGAAACATTACCATTCATTTGGAAAAACTAATAACAGAAACAATCAGAAATCTCGTTCCAGAGATGAAGCTAAAAACTACAAAAATGAATATAAGCAGTCGGCTAAAGCAGAAAAACCTGTTGAAGCAGCTGTAACAGATACAGAAGAAAAACCAAGACATCCAAGAGTTGAAATTGACCCTGATAAAGCAACATCAATTTTTATCAGTATTGGAAAAAACCGTCGTGTATATCCAAGAGACTTAGTTGGAATTTTAATTGCTATTGCCGGAATTGATAGAGAAAGAATTGGTGATATTAAAGTTCTTGCTAATTATTCTTTTGTTCAGCTTTATACAGAAGACGCTCAGACTGCAATTGATAAATTAAACGGATATGACTATCGTGGTCGTAAACTTGCAGTAAGCTACAGTCACCAGAAAGAAGAAGGTGCTGATTCAGACCCTGATGCTCCAAAAGAAAGATTTATGAGTGAAGCAGAAATTTCTGAAGCAGAAATGGCTGCCGAAGATGCCGCTGCATATGCTGCCGCAGAAAAAGCTGCAAAAGATAAAGAACCATTTGGAAATATCTAGGTTTAAATTAAAGAAAAAAACAAACTAACAAACTTCCCACAGTGCAGTTACCTAAAATGGCTACCGCAGAAAAAATCCTTCTCAAAACCGCTAGATATCGTCGCTAGACGCTAAGGGCGGCAAGGAAATGTGTAAGCTCGCCGGTCAGAGCGAGCGGTGTTTAATAGCAAAGCGTTAAAAAAAATTGCGAACAGCAATTTTTTAGCTTTACTTACTAACCGCCCTTAGAGCCTTTTTGAGAATTCTTTTTTCTGCTCCCGCCATTTTAGGTAACTGCTTCCCTGGTATTTTAATTTTCCTTTCATTAGTAAACCCGGTGCCCCAGAAAGGCGAGATTTTTAAGTGAAAAACATTGCATTGTGAAAGTTTCAATCTTCTTTGGCCGTAAATGAGTGATTCTTTTTTAGAAGTCGGGGATGTGTTTTATAAATTCTGCCCCTTCCTGGCCCATGGTTTGAATAAAGAAAAATCAAAATACCCGGGAAGTCTTAGAGTAAAAGTACGAGAGCGAAAACGGGACTACGAAGTGCCTCAGAAGCTGACGAGCGCAGCGAGATGGATAATTTCCATACAGCTTCAGCGAGCAACTTCGTAGGCACGTTGTAGCGGTAGTACTTTTACTCTAAGACGCTGTGGAA
>JAHAZJ010000208.1 GCA_018385315.1 Treponema sp.
TGAATGCGAAGTTGTTTCTTATGATGATAAAACAGGATGTACTGTGGCCAATATTGTAAATGTTTGTGCAGATGAATCTGTTTTGACAGACGGAAAAATTGATCCTTCTAAATTAAATCCAATTACATATGATCCTGTTAATCATAAATATTTAAAATTGGGAGAAATTGCAGGTAACGCATTTTCTGATGGCAAAGCATTAATGTAAGTTTATTTTTTTTCATAGATTACGTAATCGTAAGAGATTCCATTTTCTGTTTTTGATTCAAGTATTGTTTTTTTCCAGCTTGAATTTATCTGTGGAAAATAGGAATCTCCTTTTATTTTTAAATTAATTTCTGTTGCGTAGATTTTATTTGCTTTTGGTAAAGTCTGTTCGTATAAGCTTTGCCCACCTGCAATCAAAATTTCTTCCTGGTCTTTGCATAATTCAAAAGCTTCTTCTAAGGATGATGCAAACTGAATGGGAGGAATGGTTCCGCTAGTGGAAGGTTCATCTTTTTGTATCTGCAAGAGGCTTTTTTTTCCATTATTTTTTGTTAGTACAATCAGCTTGCAGTAGGAAAGTGGTTTCCCAATTTCATCAAAAGATTTTCGCCCCATTATTACAAATTTATTATTGCAAATCTTTTTAAAATAATTACGCTCAGAAGGAAGGTTCCATGGAATTTTCCCCTGAGCGCCAATTATATGTTCATTCTTTGTATATGCTGCTAAAAGACTGATTGTCATATAGCAATATTATGCATCAACTTCAACAAGCTGTGCAACTGGTTGTTTCTGGGAATAAACACTTCTGTTGGTTTTATATGGATTTTTAAAGTTCTGAATCTGCTGGCGAATGCTATCAATATGAACTCTGAGCAAATCTCTGTTAATTTTATTCTGATTAAGAACTTTATTCTGTAAATCATTCAAATCATTCTGGATTTTTGTGATTGATTCCTGATCTGAATTTGGCATATTCTGATTTGCAGCCTTGTACATTCTTGTCATTGGTACAATTACTTTCTGAAGATTTGCAATATTTTTTACAACCTGTTGTTCAAGCTCTGTATGTGCTAAAAGTGCTTCTGGATCTTCTTTAGAAATTGAATCCTGCTGTTTTTCAAGAACAGTTAAATATTCTTGAAATTTGTTTCTCTGCTGTTCCAAAAGTGCTCTGAATTTTTTTAATAATGCAACTCTTTCATTTAATTCTTCGTTTGTAAGTTCCATAACAGTACCTCCCACTAGCCTGTAATGTTCAATGAGTTTTCAATCTTAGCTGCAGGAGCATTTGCTGTACTGTTTGCAACAACTCTCCAGGAAGCAACAAGCTGACTCATCATATTTAATACAAATTCAATTTTCTTTCTGTTTTTTGTGATGCTGGCATCAACTAATTCTTCATTAAAATATAAGTAGAGAGACATAAGATTTTTTGCTATTTCTCCACCTTTTTCCATATCTAAGGAAACCTGCAATTCTGTAATGATTGCTTGTGTTTTTTGAATGCAGATTCCAAATTTTTCAATATTTGAAGGAATTACTTTTCCGTCTGAATTTATATATGAAAGGGCTGCAGTTAACTGTTTAATTGCTCCTTCATAAAGTAGTACAACTAATCGTCCCTGACTTGCGGTACTAACGTTTGTTTTCTGATAGGCTGTGTAAGCATTTGAATAGGCCATTCAAAATCCTCCTTGTATACAGTAGATTTTCGGATTGGTAGAAAAAAACTTAAGGAAAAATTATCTTTTTTATCGACAATTCTATTCATTATTAGTATATTTTAAATATATTTCATATTCAGAGGGCCTCATGGCAAATAATAGTAAGAAATCAAATTCACCAGATGATGAAAACGACCCTTTCAACTTTTTTAAGTTTCCTGGTCCAGACAGTAACAACAAAGGCGACAATAATAAAAACAAGAAACCTGAAAATGGTCACAAAATTCCTTTTTTTGTTATCTTAATTGCTGTAATAGGATTTTTATTCCTTATTCAATCGTTAGCTTCTTCAGTTAGAAATGAAGGATTTATTGAGTATTCAAAATTCCGTTCTCTTGTAGAAAATGGAACAATTGTTAATGTGGAAATAAATGATTCCTATCTTATTGGTTATGAAAAACCAACGACTGTAACAAATCAGACTGAAAAAAAAGGAATACAACTTTTTTCTGTAGATTCTGAACAGATTCAAAGAGGAAAGGCATATAAGGCAAAGGCAAATATAATTGTGCTTCCAGAATTAACAGCCTTAATGGATGAAAAAGGAATTTCATATACATTTATAATTAAAGAAAACAATGGTCTCTTGTCATTCCTTTTAACTTTTGGGTTCCCAATTGGATGTATACTTCTTCTCTATTATTTCCTTTTTAGAAAAATGGGCGGAGGCTCTGGTGGCGGCATGGGAAGCATTTTTAATGTTGGTGCATCTCGTGCAAAAGTTGTTGAAGAAGGAAAAACTAAAACCCGCTTCTCTGATGTGGCTGGTGTTGATGAAGCAAAAGAAGAGCTTGTGGAAGTAGTAGATTTCTTAAAGTCTCCTAAAAAATATACTGATATTGGTGGTAAGATTCCTAAAGGTGTTCTTTTAGTTGGACCTCCAGGAACTGGTAAAACATTGCTTGCTCGTGCCGTTGCAGGTGAAGCTGGCGTTCCATTCTTTAGAATCAGTGGTTCTGACTTTGTAGAAATGTTTGTTGGTGTTGGAGCTAGCCGTGTTCGAGATTTATTTAAGCAGGCTCGTGAAAAGGCTCCATGTATCATCTTTATTGACGAATTAGATGCAATTGGTAAAAGCCGTGTAAACAATCTTAGTGGTAATGATGAACGGGAACAGACATTAAACCAGCTGCTTGTAGAAATGGATGGTTTTGATAATGAAAAAGGCTTGATTATCCTTGGTGCCACAAACCGTGCTGATATTCTTGACCCGGCATTGCTTCGTCCTGGTCGTTTTGACAGACAGGTTCCAGTTGAACGTCCTGATGTAAAGGGGCGTGAAGAAATCCTTCGCATTCACTCTAAAAATGTAAAACTTGATGATGATGTTGATTTTGAATCAGTTGCTCATGGTACAACAGGATTTGCTGGTGCTGATTTGGCTAACGTTGTAAATGAAGCTGCACTTCTTGCAGTTAGAAATGGTCGCAAGAAGGTTTCAATGGTTGATTTCAATGATGCCATTGATAAAGTTAGCATTGGTCTTAAGAAAAAGACTCGTTCTGAAAATGAAAAGGAACGAAAGATTGTTGCAATTCACGAAACAGGCCATGCTTTAATGGGGGCTTTTACACCAGATTATCCTCCTGTAAACAAAATTACAGTTGTGCCTCGTTCCCATGGTGTTGGTGGTTTTACTCAGTATCGTGAAGAACAGGAAAAATCACTTAAAACAAAAACTGATTTAATTAATGAAGTTGATGTTTTGCTTGGTGGTCGTGCTGCTGAACAGGTAATGTTTAATGAAGTTTCTACCGGTGCTTCAAATGATATCAGTCGTGCAACTGATATAGTAAAGAGTATGATTACTGATTATGGTATGAGTGATAAGTTCCCTAACATGACTCTTGGAAAAGGTGTTCGTGGTTATAGTGGTGGTGAGCCAGAATTGATTCGAGAATTTAGTGAAGAAACACAGAAATATATTGATGAAGAAATTGCAAGAATAGTAAATGAACGATATAAAAATGCCATAAATGTTCTTAAAAAACATAAAGAATTAATAAATGTAGTTGCAAATACACTTCTTGAAAAAGAAACAATAGATGGAAAAACTTTCTCGGAATTGGTTGAAGCCGAAAAGCACTGTGCTTCACTAATTGACGGAAAAGAGTAAGTATTCTAAAATAAATAAGGTTAACGTTATGAATAGAATGCGAAAAAGTATTATTTTAAGTCTTGTTCTTTTGTGTTGTGCAACAGCAGGTTTGTCTGCACAGATTACAACTGCCAGTGCATATTTTAAGGCTATTTCAGAATATTATGCTTCCTTAAAAGACTATGAAGTTGACTTTCAGATTACAATTAATAAGAAAGAAACAAGTGGTTCTTTATCATTTTTAGCTCCTAACTTTGTAAGAATGGACTATGTTGAACCAGCAAACCAGGTCATTTGTTTTAATGGAGATAATTTAACAATGTATCTTCCAGAAACAGGTGCTGTAATGCAGCAAGAGCCAGAAGGTGCCTCTGCAAAAACTTCCATGGGACTTTCATTACTAAGTCGCTATTATACTGTTTCCTATGAATCAGGACAGGCTGCAGTTCCTCTTGATGAAAACTCTATGGAGCAGGTTGTTAAGTTTATTCTATATCGTAAAAGTAGTGCAGAAGCCTTTAGATATATAAAAATTGCTGTTAATCCTGATACAAAATTGATTCGACGTATGGAAGCTGTTACTCCTGCTGGCGTAACATTTGTTTTCAACTTTACAAATTACAAATTGAATCAAGGTATTTCGGAAAAACGATTTGTATATGATCCACCTAGTTCTGCAAATAATTTAAACAACTTCTTGTTTACGGAGTAATTTAAAAAATGGATAGTTTCGGAGAAATTTTACACAATACCCGTGTTCAGAAAAATCTTGATTTGGACAGAGTTGCTAGAGAAATTTCAATTGATAAAAGATATCTCCAGGGATTGGAAGACGAAGATAATTCTGTTTTCCCTGGTGAAGCATATATGATTGGTTTTTTACGAAACTATTCAAACTATTTGGAATTAAATACAGATTTAATGCTTAAATTATATAACAATAAGAAAATTCAGGAATCTCCTGTTCCTGTTGAACTTATTGCTAAACCAAAGCCAACATGGTTGTTACCAGCTATTATAGTTCCTTCTGTTTTGGTTCTTGGTGTAATTCTTTTTATATCTATTATGCTTGTAAACAAAAATAAACAGGAAGACGATCCTTCTGTCGTAGTTTCAAGTAAAATCAAAAATAAGCAATACGAAATAGGGGATGAAAAATTTACCCAGCGTGTATATAAAGGGGATCAGATTCTTGTTCCTTCTGGAAATAATCCAATTGTTTTAACTGTTCATGATACTTTATCTTCTTTTGGTATTGATACACCATCTGGGGTTTTCTATACAGATTTGGCAGAAGAATCAGAAATTGATATTGATGGTGATTCAAATCCTGATTTAATTATTTATGTTTCAGATCTTTCTTATACAGATGAAAACCGAGGTGCTGAAGTAAATATTCTTGCAAGACATGGTGTTTCAAGTTCTGGTTCAGATGTTTATACAGAAGATATTCCATTTATTGCTGATGTAAAATCTTCACATCCTCAAAAAGTTATTATTGAAGATAACAGAGCGTATCCATTTACTGTTACTGCAAGCTTCTTAAATAACGTATTGTTCAGAGATAAAGTTGATAATTCTGAAGCTGTAGAAACATATTTCTCTAAAGGTGAAGTGTTTACTGCAAATCCACATAATGGTATTCGAATGTGGATTTCTAATAGCAATTCTGTACGCTTTACAATTAATGCTGACACTAAAACTTATAATATTGATATTGGTAAAGCAGGCCACGTTCTTGTAGAAGATATTAAGTGGATTAAAGATACTGATGGTAGATATCGTTTGGTGGTAATCGAGCTTGACTAAATTTTATATTGATCAGCATGGGTGTGCTAAAAATCAGACTGATGGTGAATTAATTGCCAGTTATCTTATGGATGCTGGATACCAGCTTACTTCAAATCCTGATAAAGCTGATTTTATTTATATAAACACATGTGGTTTTATTGAATCTGCTAAGAAAGAAAGCATTACAGCAATTTATGACATTAAAGCCTCATATCCAAAAGCAAAACTGATTCTTGGTGGTTGTCTTGCTCAGCGTTATTCTAAAGACCTTTATGATTCCATGAAAGAATTGGATGGAGTTTTTGGTAACGGAGACTTAACAAAGATTTCTGATTTTATGAAAGTTCTGGAATATAAACGATGTCTCCAGACTTATGAACAAAAGGGCATTGCGGAAGGTAACAGACCTGTTTTGTTTAATTACAAAGGTGCTGCTTTTGTAAAAATTACAGAAGGTTGTTCAAATCATTGTTCTTTCTGTGCTATTCCTTTAATTCGTGGTGAACTTAGAAGTCGTAAACCGGAAAGTGTTGTTAAAGAGATTCAGCAGCTGGTTTCTAATGGTGTTTATGAAATAAATCTTATTGGCCAGGATTTAGCTGCATATGGAACTGGTGCCGAAGATTTTCAGCTGGAAAACAAGAATCTGTCTCCATTAGCTCAGTTATTTCAAATGATTTCTAAAATAGAAGGGGATTTTATTGTACGTCCTCTTTATATTCATCCTGATCATTTTAATAAAGATATTATTCCTGTTATGCAGGCTGATAAACGTTTTGTTCCCTATTTTGACATTCCATTCCAAAGTGGCGACAGTCAGATTATTAAGGCTATGAATCGTGTTGGTCCAGCGGAAAAATACATTGAAACTATAAAATTTATCCGTAGTTCTTTTCAGCGTTCAATTTTGCGAACAACTTTCTTAACTGGTTTTCCAGGTGAAACTGATGAAGCTGCAGAAAATACAAAAGCTTTCCTTCAGCAGATTCAACCGGATTGGTCTGGATGTTTTCCATATAGTCGGGAAGAAGATACCCCTGCTTATAATCTGAAAAAACGGGTTTCTGAAAAAGTTGCTGTTAGTCGTGCAAATGCTTTAGAAGAAATTCAGAGTGGAATTACAGAAGAAAGATTGCAGCAATGGGTTGGTCAGGAAGTTCCTGTTCTCATAGAAGAAATTGTAGAATTATCTAGGGAAGCAGAAGATCAGGGGGAAGGGCTGGCAATTGGACGTTCATGGTTCCAGGCTCCAGATGTAGATGGTTGTATTGTAATCCGCTATGACCGGGATGATAAAAAGCAAGCTGATATTATGAAAGCCGGTAATGTGGTAAATGCAAAAATCCTTGCTGTTACTGGTGTTGATTTGGATTCCAGACTTATAGGGTTGAAAAAGGAATTCAAACAAAATAAAATCAATTTTAGTTTATAAAAAAATTCGAAAATCATTATTATTATTTTAAATTTATTTTAAAGGTGTAAAACGTGACTGAAGACTTGGAAAAATATATGCTCACGCTTAATCCTGAACAAAAGGCCGCAGTAGAGCATGAAGGCTCCCCACTTTTAATACTTGCAGGAGCTGGTTCGGGAAAAACAAGAGTAATTACAACAAAAATTGCATACCTTATTCAGGAAAAATTTGTAGATCCATATTCCATTCTTTCTGTTACATTTACAAAAAAGGCCGCTAACGAAATGCGCCAGAGAGCAGTTGGTCTTGAACCTGGCGCAAATCATGCACAAATCCGTACTTTTCACTCTTTTGGTTCCTGGTTTTTAAGAAAATATAATGAAGCAGCCGGTTTAATTGACAGTTTTACAGTTTATGATGATGATGCATCGGCTATTCTTATTAAAAAAGCAATTCCTTCTTTATCTGCAAAAGAAAGTCGCCTGGCAGCAAAACAGATTGCTCTTGCAAAGGATTACTGTCTTGGTCCTGAAGATGATCTTTCTATTTTAAATAGTGAATTTGATATAAATGATATTTATGAGAAATATGAAAAGCGATTAAAAGCAACTGGAAATACAGATTTTGGTGATCTTATTATGCTTCCATATCTGGTTATGGAACAGAATCCTGAAATTGCCACTTCTATTCATTCTCGTTTTAAAGTAATTATGGTAGATGAATATCAGGATTCAAATATTGCTCAATTTAAGCTTTTACAAAAAATTTCAGGTGTAAAAGATGGAAATGATTCTTACGTTTGCGTGGTTGGTGATGATGACCAGTCTATCTATCATTTCCGTGGTGCAGAAGTTTCAAATATTCTGTCTTTTGAAAAGCAGTTCCCGGGAACACAAATAATTAAACTAGAAAGAAATTATCGTTCTTCGGGAAAGATTTTAAAGGCAGCAGATTTAGTTGTTCATAATAATCAGGGACGAATTGGTAAAACTTTAATTGCAGAAAGGGGAGAAGGTGGAACTCCTGTAATGGCTTTTTTAGAAGATTCTAATCAGGAAACTGGATTCTGTGCAGAATTAATTCAAAAATCTGTTGATAGTGGTGCTTCTTATAAAGACTGGGCTGTGCTTTACAGAACAAATGCTCAGTCTCTTGGATTCGAAAAAGAATTCATTCATAGAAAAATTCCTTATTTTGTTGTAGGTTCCCTTAAGTTTTATGAGCGAGAAGAAATTAAAGATGCATTGGCATATCTTTCTTTGTGTGCAAATCCAAGAGATGAAATTTCCTTTGGGAGAATTGTAAATAAACCTGCTCGTGGAATTGGAGAAAAAAAACAGCAGCAGATTATAGAAAAAGCATTTTCTGGAACTGATGAAAACGGAAATAATGTTTATAAAGATTTACTGGAAACCCTGGAAGAAGTGGCACAATCATTTCCTAAAAAAGCAAAGGAACAGGCTCTTGATTTTGTAAAACTTTATGAAAAATTTAGAAATGCATTTTCATCTGAAAAAAAATTATCACAAGTTTTAGAAACAATTATTTTTGACTCTGGACTAGAAGCTTTATATAAAGCAGAAGATGAAGTAGAAGGAACCCAGAGAGTAGAAAACTTACGGGAATTGATTAATACTGCCTTGCCCTATGCCGGTTCTGTTCAGGGACTTATTGATTTTCTTGATGCAATTAATCTTGACAGAACTTTGGCAGAAGAAGAAAACGAAAATGAAGATTCTGTTACTTTAATTACACTTCATAATACAAAAGGTCTGGAGTTTAATAAGGTTATTATTACTGGTCTTGAAGATGGTGTATTTCCTCGCACTGATAAACAGGGTGCAGATTTGGAAGAAGAACGCCGCTTGTTTTATGTTGGAATTACTCGAGCTAAAGATGAACTTTATGTTACAAGTGCAGCCCACAGAGTTATGTATGGCAGCTGGCAGATGATGCGACCTAGTGGTTTTTTAAGTGAAGCAAGAGAGGCTTTTAAGATTATTGGAAAGCGTCCTTATATGTTTGCAGCGGCTTCAGATGTAAAGTCTTTTGGTAGTGAAAGTTCTATTTCTGAAAAATGGAAAAAGGGAACAAAAGTTTATAATGATGATTATGGTTATGGTGTTATAATTCAGACTGAAGAGAGTGCAGGTGAACTTATAGTGACAGTGCAATTTGAAAATGGTGGAAAGAAAAAATTTCTGCCTCAGTATCAGGCAAAGAAATTGGAAATTATTAAGGATTAATAATAAAAAAAGGCTGGATTGTTTTCCAGCCAGTTTTGTTACCAGTCTCTCTGAATATATGTGGCTCTTGGGCGGGCAACAATTTCTACACGACGGTTTTGTTTTCGACCCTCTTCGGTGTCATTATTAGCAATTGGTAGTGTGCCTCCACAACCTTTGGAAGTCATAATATTGCGGTTTATTCCTTCAGACACCAGTGCATTCACAACCGCCTGAGCACGATCAATAGAAAGATTAAGCTGACCTGTAGGTTTTCCAACATCAGCAGTATGTCCTTCCACCATAATTGTGTATCCATCGTCTAAAAGGATATTCTTAAGGTCTTCAGCAATCATTTTAATCTTTTTTTCTTCCCCTGGTAATAATTTTGAAGAATCAGGATAGAAGTTTAATTGAACAATGTATTTTGGGCCTTCAATTGTTTCGTCAAATGTTATACCTTCGATTACATTAGTCAGTAAGTGCTGCTGTGCTTCTTCAACCTTGGCATAATATAATTCATCTTTTTCTGGAACTGCAATATTATAAATCAATTGTTCCTGATCCAATAAAATAACCACTTTGCCCTGTTTTAATAATTCCACATTTTCTGGAACAGTCAGGATTTTTAATGCATCCCTTCGTTTAATAACAGGATCTGTTCTATTGCGTCCAAAAACTTCTGTGGCTTTTATATACAAAGGATCTGAACCAATTCTATTTGCATAACGGGCAGGATTTTCTGTGTAATCAAAGGCAACCAAACCAGACTGTTTAATTACTTCTGGATCAACCATTCCTTTTTCAAAAATTGTGTTCATGTTTTCATCCCAGATTTTTGGGAAAAGACAGGGATATGTATTGTCTTTTACATATTCACCATGAACAGGGTTTTTTCCTCGAGCATCAATAATAATTCCTGTGTAAGGACGACTTGGTACATCTTCAATAGGTTCTTCCGGTGAGTAGGGGTAACGATGTTTAATTAACAGCTGACCAAGTTTATCAATATCCAGTGTATTTGTTGTTTTTAGAGAATTTGCATCGCTGGTAAAAACATCTGGTGTTTTATATCCCTTTTGAATGAAGGCTTGAACTTGTGGTAAAGTAATATTTTCATTTACTACATAATCTGCAATGTGTTTTGAAGAATCAGCATATAAATATAATAATGGATCTTGAATCAATTGGGGCATCTTCATTGTAATGGCGGAAGAGGCTTGTTTTTTACCTGAAGGCATAACAATTTGAGCTTTTTTTGTATCCATTTTAATATTTGAAACAAATTTTCGTGTTACCCAGTTTATACTGCTGGTAGATTCAATAGTTCCTTTTGGCAAAGAAAAAGCAGCCTGGGCGAAACAGATTGAAATTAATACTAGAAATGATTTTTTTAATGTCTTCTTCATTCTTCTTTTATCGGCTTAGTTTTGAAGGAATATAAAGGATTTTTCCAATGGAAAGAATTGCATTTTCCTTTATATTATTTAACTCGCAAATCTGGCTTACAGTTACACCGAATTTCTTAGAAATTCCCCAAAGTGTGTCACCTTTGACAACTTTATATTTTACAGGGAAATCTATTGGTTTTATGTTTTCCAGAGCTTTTTCTGCAGTTTCCTTCATGCCAATTGGTAATCTGATAGTTGATTCCTTTGTTGGATGAGTGAAGCCTTCTATAAAAGAAGGATTTAATTTTTTAAGAATATCATAGTCTATACGCATTTCCTGGGCTAATGTTTTTAACGAATAGGCATTTTTTACACAGACATACTCAAAAATACCATTTGTTTCGTTGTATAAACCATTGTATTCATCCTGGTGAAGTGGAATATCCATTTCATAAAAATCGCTATGCATAACTAAATCTGCAATGGCAAGTAATTTTGGAACATATTGAATAGTTTGTAATGGAATAAGCTTGTTTTCTGCAAGAAACCAGAAATCTTTTTTTTCAGCTTTATTTAATGCTCTTTGCATAGCACCAGCACCACAGTTGTATGCTCCAATTGCTAAAAGCCAGTCTCCAAACATGTTATAGTTTTCTTTTAATTTTTTTAAAGCGGCTTCTGTTTCTTTCCACGGGTCCAGTCTTTCATCAACATAATCATTTAATTCTAAATAAGGTTTTACACTGTTTGCCATAAATTGCCATAAACCTAAGGCACCTGATGATGATTTTGCTGTTGTTTTATAATAGGACTCTACAACAGGTAAATATTCTAATTCGGGAGGAAGACCAGCATTTTGAATTGCTTTTCTAACATAAAGACGCAATTCCAAAGAATTTTCCAAAGCGTCTTTTAAAAGTGTTTTATTTCTGGTTGTTTGAAAAGTTTTACGGAAGGCTTCAACCTCTTCCCGATCTGCTCCTTCCAGATAAGGTGCATTGTAAAGAAGCTGGATTGTATTTACAGCGTGACCTTGTTGAGAAATAGAAACGTCGTTTAGATTTTTATAAATTCCAGCTTTTGTTTTTTCATATGTTTCAGATGAAACTGCATTTGAGAATGAGGGAAAAGAGAAAAATGATATTGTTAAAAAAAGGCAGATAAATGTCTTTTTCATTACAATTTGTTACCTATGTAAATTCCTGCCCATTCCCAGTTACCATTAATTTCTGGATCCAATGGGAAATCAACTTTTCTAAAATAAAAGTACCAGACAGAAACGTAATCGTTCCATCCCCAGGTTTTTAAATAGGCTTCATTTGAAGTAGACGCTTCATCTAATGTTGGACTAAAACGGATTGAGTTACCTGTCATCCAGTTTGCCATAGAGAATTCTTCTTGATTATCAACATCAACTGCATCCTGTTTCCAGGACATTGTAAAGAAGTTTACTTTTGCACGGTATTTATCCAATGCTCTGGCATCGTAATTTGAAATTGCTTTTTTAACAGCTTTTTCAAGACTAGATAAGGATTCAAAAGTCCAGTCTTTTGCAGAACGATTAAAATCAATCAGGTGGCGGGCATTATTGTAGGCATCAGGTTCCCCAGGAATTTGAATTGTAGAAGCGTCTGGTTGTTGAATAAAAAGTGTGTAGGTTTTTAAAGCTTCTTCCCACTGATTATCATTCTGGTATTCCAAGGCTAATCGTAAGTACAATTCTGTTGTATTAATATTCTGAGGAAAGCGATTTATTAAATCGTTAAAATATTTAATTTTATGGGTTGGGGTTTTACTAATCTGAATAAGATTTTGTAAGCAGCGATAATGTACTGAAATATCCTTTACATAAAGATCTGGATAAGTTTGTAAAATTTTATCAAAATAATATTCTGCAACAGGTTCTGCGTTTAAGGAAAGATAAGCATGAGCTGTCATTAATAACCAGTATGCATTGTAAATATCATTCGGGTTTTCTTCTACCCATTCTGTAAGCAAAAGAATGGCATCTTGATATTGCTCGTTAGCTAAATAGTTTTGGGCAATTTTATCAATACATGTAAACTTCTGACTAGAATCCAAAAGAGAGTTTTTAAGGGAATCTTTATAGATTTTTTGGATTTCTTTTTCTGTTAATTGTCCCGATTTTGTTCTATTGCAACCTGTGAAAATAACCGAAAAAATAAACGAAAATAAACATAAGTATATATAGAAAACTTTATTATCATACTTCATATTTTTTAATCTAACACAGTGATTTATTATTGTAAAGATTAAACAATATGGATAAAATTAAATTATATTTGGGATTAAAGTATGAGTAAATTTGGCTACAGACTAATTAACATTCTTCTCTGCATTGCCTTCTTGTTGTTTTTTGTTGTATTTTTTACAACAATTTTTCAATCAGATAAACAGCATGCAATGGTATTAGATGTTTTTTCCGTTTTTCTTTTGATTGTGGGAATTACAGTAGCTATTCTTACGGTTTATACAAAAAGTGCTTATCAGTTGTTTATTGGCGGTTTTCTTGCATTTTCAGGTTTGCTTTCAATCTTAATAATGGGAAATATTATTTCAGGAAATCTTAAACAGTGGTGGCCAATTTATGCTGTTGCCAGTGGAATAATACTTTTTGCTGCAGGTTTTTATAAATATCGCAAAATCGATTTTGGTTATGTTATTCCTGCTGTTGTTTTTGAAATTTTGGGATTGTGGCTTTTACTGTTCTCTTTTAAAATCATTACAATTCCATTTAAAACATTTATACTTTGTTTTGGACCATTGCTATTAGTAATGCTTTGCATACTTTTGTTTGTTCTTTTTTTATGGCAGAAAAAGTATGGTAAATTCTCAAGTTCAGACGCAGATATTAAACAGTTTGAAGATGATGAATTAATTCCAGAGTAAACAGGATATAAGATTTGCTCAAAGAAGGTTTTTGGAAAATAACAGGTTTTCTCATTGCTGTTTCACTTGCATTTACAGCTTGTGGTTCAACAGATAATCCTGAAAAAGGGACTGTTGTTGAAGCCCCTGTTGTGCCAGATTCTGATGAAGTGACTTCTGAAAATCCTACAAAGCTTTCTGGTTCTGTAAAAGATAAAACACTTAATTATAAAATCAGTGATGAAGTTATGTTTGATATAGAAAACGGTTCTTCTGAGTCTTTAAAAAGAGCCGCTTCTCAATTAAAGAAAAATTCAGCTGATTATTCTGATAATGAAAAGATTCTTCTGTCAATTGCCAAAAACTTAATGGAAATTGTCTGGCCCTCAGTTCCTTCTGATATTCCAACAGTTTCAGTAGATAATAATAATCCATATATGGGTGCCATCAATTCTGCAAAAAATGGAATTTTTGACTCAAGTACAGGTAATGTAGATTTCCTTTCAACAATTTTACCTGCCATTGTGGTGCTAACAAGTAATCCTTCTGAGGCAGTTTTGCAAAAATGTGAAAAGTGCATTTTAGATGCTCAGAAAATAAATTCTAAATCAATGCTGGCAAATTATCTTGGTGGGGTTGTTTATGAAAAAATGGGCAATAGTAGCAATGCAGAGAGATTTTATAAGCTGGCTTATGAAAATTCTTCTTCTGAAACAGAATTGAGTGTAGCCTATGCCAGAGTTCTAAGTAAAAATGGAAATCAGGAATTGGCTTCAAAAGTTCTTTCTTCCGTTTCTTCTACAAGTGTTAATGATATTCAGGTTTTAAAACAAAATGCCTATATTGCCTATGAAAAGAATGATTTGCAGGCTGCAGAAGAATATGTAGCAAGAGTTTTACAGCAGAACCCAAATGATTTAGATTTTGTTTTGTTCCGTGCAAAAATTTTTATTGGTAAAAATGATTATATTCATGCAGTTTCTTTGCTTGATATGTATGCCCGCCAGAATGATACAAATCTTGACTATCTGGTGTTGCGGGCTAGCGTTCAATTGGATTGGAGTAAAAATACAACAAGTGCAACGGAAACTGTTGAAAAAGCATTAAGACTTTATCCAGACAGCGAAGATGCATTAATGATTGCGGCAAAACTTTCTTCAACAACCGATGCTCCTGTTGCTGGTAAATATGCAGATGAACTGGCACAAATGGTTTTAGACAAAAATCCTAAAAATACCCAGGCCTTGTCTTATGCTTTGGAAGGGCTGATTTTAAGAGAGAACTGGCAGAATGCATATGAAATTAGTACAAAATTAATAAATATGCCAAATGTCCAAGGTGATTCAATTTATCGCCATGTTAATATTTGTATTCATTTAGGAAAAAAGACAGAAGCTTTTGAAGTTGCAAATAATGCTTACAATAGCAATAAAAAGGACGAAGCTTTAATTCAAAGTTATGTTTATGCCTATACACAGATTTACAGTAGAGATGCCTCTTTATCTTTAATTAATTCTTTTATGGATTCTTCCAGCTCAAAAATGAAGAGTTTTCTATATTACAGAAGAAGTTATTTACAGCGAACAGAAGATACTCAACTAGCAGATTTGCGTTCAAGTTTGATTGCCAATCCAAGAAATAGCGATGCTCTATTCCGTCTGTATGAAATTTATTATGAAAAAAAGGATTACAGAAAGGCTCAATATTACTTAAAACAAGTTGTTGCAATTAAACCAAATGATTCTTCAATCAAAAAATTAAATGATACGTTAACTCAACTTATTAAATAGTTCCAGTTTTGAATATAGACAGATACCATTTTTAGTGATAAACTTTTATGATGATATTTTTATCAAAATTTAATAACTAGGATGGAATTTTATATGTCTTTTATCCCATTTTTACAGGAAGCTACTTTGGTTGGCGGATCAGCTTTTGGAATGTTTGTTCCTTTATTGGCAATCTTTGTTATTTTTTATTTCTTTTTAATTCGTCCACAGAATAAGAAACAGAAAGAAACTGAAAAAATGATTGCTGCTTTGAAAAAAGGCGACAAAGTAATCACAATTGGTGGTATTCATGGTGTTGTTTCTTCTGTAAAAGAAAAAACAATCATTGTTAAAGTTGATGATAATGCAAAAATCGAATTCAACCGTACAGCAATTGCTACTGTACAGAAGAGCGATGCTGAATTAGCAAAAGAAGCTGAAGAAGCTGCAGCTAAAAAAGCAGCAAAAGAAGCTAAAAAAAATAAGAAAGCAAAAGAATCAGAAGAAGTAGTTGAAGAAAAAGCTACAGAAACTGAAGAAAAATAAAAAATAAACTGGAGTTAATCAAAAATGAACAAAAGAACTCGTTTTGTGATTCTTCTTGCAGTTCTTGCTATCTGTTTTGTTTTTCTCTGGCCATCAATAAGCTGGTATGGAAGAACACCTAAGGAAGTTCAGGCACTTGCTTTAGGTTCAACAGAAAAAATTAAGGACTATGCAGTTGCAAAAGCATCGGAAGATGTACGCACAATTAAAGATTTGGCTGTAAAAAATGCTTCAGCTAAATTAAGCCCTGAGTATGCTTGGATTGAAAAGAAAGCAGAAAAGAGATATAAGGCTAACAAACAGACTGTTCCTGCAGAAATGACAGCAGTTGCAGTTTTGAATGCTTATTCAAGTGAAAAAGATTTTCTTGATGATGTTCAGTCAAAATATCGTGATGAAATCTTAAAAGCAAAGAAAGCTTACACCAACTCTGTAAAACTTGGTCTTGATCTTTCTGGTGGTATGAACGTTATTGTTCGTGCTGATTTGGATGAAGCTGTAAAAGCTCAGAAAGAATCTTTGGCATCTGTTTCAGAAGAAAGTGTTGCTGCTTTTGATGAAGCTAATTTTAGAAAAGAAGCTATTGCTAATGCAATTGAAAATCTTTCTAGCCGTGTTGACCGCTTTGGTTTATCATCACCTGTAATTCGCCAGCAGGGTAGCGATAGAATTTATATCGAAATTCCTGGTGCTGCTCAGGCTGATGCAATTAACACATTGATTATGGGTAAAGGTTTATTAAACTTCCGTCTTTCAAATGCTGCTGCAACTCAGGCTTTTAATGATTATTATAATCAGCATCCTGCTACAACATTTAATGCCGCTGGTGAATTGATTGATCAGTCACTTATTCCAGAAGGATATGAAGTACTTGGTTTCTATAAAAAAGATGCATATGGTCTTGATGAAAGAACAGGTTATGTTGTTGTAAGTAAAGAAATTGCTCTTGAAGGTAAACATATTCAGTCTGCAACTGTTACAAGTTCAGAGCTTGGTGAAATTGAAGTTTGTTTCAACCTTGATGCAGAAGGTACTAAACTTTTTGGTGATTTTACCGCTGCTCACGTTGGTGAAACAATGTCTATCGTAAGCGATAACAAAGTAAAATCAGATGCTACAATTAGAACAGCAATTACTGGTGGTAGTGTTTCTCTTACAGGTGGATTCAGTTTTGAAGAAGCTGATAACATTAAAAAAGTATTACAGACAGCCTGGTTAAATGTTCCCCTTGAAGTAGAAAGCCAGCAGGTAATTGGTGCTTCCCTTGGTGATGAAGCTATTAGACAGGGTGTTATGGCTATTCTTCTTGGTTTAGGCTTAATTCTTATATTTATGTTGTTCTTCTATAAGGCTTCTGGTATTAATGCTGTTGTAGCTCAGATTTTGAACCTTTATATGATGTTCTCTATTCTTTCAGCTTTCAATCTTACACTTACACTTTCTTCTATTGCCGGTATGATTCTTACAATCGGTATGGCTGTAGATGCCAACGTACTTGTTTTTGAAAGAATTAAGGAAGAATTAAGAGCTGGAAAGAGCCGTGCAGCTGCTATTTCAATGGGTTTTGATAACGCATTCTGGGCAATTATGGACTCTAACATTACAACATTTATTGCAGCTTTATTCTTGTCACAACTTGGAACTGGTGCAATCCAGGGATTCGCTGTTTCATTAGCAATTGGTGTTGTATCATCTGTATTTACAGCATTGTTCGTTTCAAGATTGATGTTTGACTTTAGTACTGATGTTTTCCATGCCAAAAAAGTAAGCATTGGTTGGGGGATTAAACAATGAAAAAAAATATAAACTTTAGTAAAGGATTTCTTCCTTGTGCAATTATTAGTTTAGCAATTATTGTTTTTGGTGTTGTTGGATTCTTCACAAAAGGTATTAACTTTGGTATTGATTACAAACCAGGTCATATTGAAGAAATTCGTGTTGCAACTCCTGTAGCTGAGCTTTCATATTCTGGTGATGCAAAAGTAACAATTGATTTGTCATCATCAAAACTGGAAGTTGTTATTAGTGGTGCTTCTGTTACAAATGAAACAAAATCTTATGAATTTGTTGAATATCCAACAGTTCAGAGCCTTGCTTCTGCTGTGAGTCAGATTCAGGGTGTAAAAATGACTGTTAAAGACGGTTCATTTGATTCAACTAAATTGTTTATGAATTCTGCTGTTACAAATCAGCTTTCTGAAACAGTAACATATCTTTATCCATTAGGAGCATCTTCTGTTTCTATTGATGATGTAAGAAATGCATTGGCTGGCGTTAATGGAATTTCTATTAAACAGCTTGGTGAAGGTGCTGATGTAAGTTATCAGATTCGTGTAGGAGTTTCAGAAGGTAGCGAACAGGCTTCTGTTTTGAACTCTATCAATGATAAATTGTATTCAAAGTTTGGTAAGGAAAGTGTTGCAATCGTAAAGACTGACTTTATTGGTTCTTCAAGTTCTAAATCAAATACAATTAAATCAATCATTATGCTTGCATTAACATTGTTATTGATTTGGATTTATGCAGCATTCCGTTTCCACTGGGACTTTGCTCTTGGTTCAATCATCGCTTTGCTCCACGATACTTGTATTATGATTACATTTATCTGTTGGACTCAGTTGGAATTCTCTGCAACAGTTCTTGCGGCTGTACTTACAATCATTGGTTACTCAATCAATGCAACTGTAGTTATTCTTGACCGTGTTCGTTATAACCTTAAATATATGCCAGAAGCTAAAAACTTTAAGGAAATCTTGAACAAGGCCTTGAGCGATACTTTAGTTCGTTCTATTTTGACAACAGCAACAACTTTGTTTGCCGTAGTTTCTTTGTATGTATTCACAACAGGTTCAATCAAAGACTTTGCTCTTGCAATGATTGTTGGTTTGATTAGTGGTATGTACTCTTCAATCTTTATTTCAAGTGGCTTTATTGCTCTTTGTCGTAAAAATTGGAAACCAGAATATGGTGTACATCACTCTGCTAAAACAGCGGCAAAAGCTACAGAATAGTTATTAAATTTTTAATATAAAAATAGACCATCTGAACTTTTTGTTTGGATGGTCTTTTTTTTTTGTTTAATTTTAGATAATCTAGAGATATGAAAGTTGTTCGTGCAGAAGTTTTAGGTTTTTGCTTTGGTGTAAGAAGAGCTGTTGAAGAAGCTAAAAAAGCTTTATGTGAAAATACCTCAACGGTTTATTCACTAGGTCCTCTTATTCATAATGAATCTGTATTAGAAAAACTTGGGAAATCTGGACTAAAAATTATTAACGAAGAAAATATTAATCAGATTAAGAATGAAAGTATAGTAATTATTCGTGCCCATGGGGTTGAACCCTCTGTTATTAATCAGCTTAAAAATAAAAATTGCAAAATCATAGATGCGACCTGTCCTCGTGTTAAGGCAAATCAAAAAATGGTTCAAAAATATAGTTCAAATAATAATCATGTTATTTTGACTGGTGATATGAATCATGGAGAAGTAAAAGGTATTGCAGGATATGCTGGTGAGAATTTTCATTTAATCCAGAATCCTGAAGAAGCAAAAAGACTTGAATTAAAAGATTATGCTGAAAAAGAAATTATATTGTTGAGTCAGACAACATTTAGCGGAACAGAGTTTGAAGAAATAGAAACAATTTTAAAGAAGAAATATCCTTCTTTGACTGTAAAAAATACAATTTGTCCTGCAACAAATGAAAGACAGCAGGCATTAATAGATTTATGTAAAAATGTAAATGGCATTTTAGTGATTGGAGGCAAATCCTCTGCAAATACAAAACGATTATTTCAGATTGCCAGGGATAATTGTAAAAATGCTGCTCTCATACAAAATAAAGATGATATACCTTCAATTTTTTATACATTGGAGACTGTTGGTCTAACTGCTGGTGCCAGCACTCCAGATGATATAATTGAAGAAGTTGAAAATACTCTCTTATTAAGCTATAATAAAAAACTATGACAAGATGTTTTACAATGTTAAAACCAGGTGTTATTAATCGCCGCCTGGTAGGTGAAGTTATTGCTCGCCTGGAAAAAAAAGGATTTAAATTAGTTGGTTTGAAACTTATGCATGTTTCAAAGGAATTAGCTGGTGAACATTATGCTGAACACAAAGGTAAACCTTTTTATGACGAATTGGTAGACTATATTACTTCAGGTCCTGTAATTGCAATGGTATGGCAGGCTGATGATTGTGTTGCATTAATTAGAAAATTCTGTGGAGCTACAAAACCTGCTGAGGCTCAGCCAGGAACAATTCGTGGTGACTATTGTACTCATACAGCAAGAAATATTATTCATGCTTCTGATAGCGATGAAAGTGCTGAAAGAGAAATTAAACTCTGGTTCAAAGAAGATGAACTTTTTGACTGGAAAGACTGTGAAGACGGTTGGTATTAGGCTAAAATCGAAGAACCGTTAAAAAATGAGCGCCAAGGCGGTCATTTTAGGTTCATCGAAAGAATGCCTCAAGCCGAAAACTGAGTTTGAGGTGCTAAAATCGAAAAACCGTAAAAAAATGAGGTAAAAGAAATGGGAATGAAATCTGTAGGAGTTATTGGTGGTGGTGCCTGGGGAACAGGTATGGCTCAGGCAATTGCCAGAGGCGGCCATCAGGTTCAGATTTGGGCTTTAGAAGATGAGGTTGTTGAATCAATCAATAAAGAACATGAAAATAAAAAATTCCTTCCAGGTTACAAATTAAGTGAAAATATTACTTGTTCAAAAGATATTATAGAAGTAGCCACTGGAAAAGAATTTTTAATCATTGCTTCTCCATCTCTTTATCTTGCAAGTACAATTTCAAAAATTGTTGATATTCCTAATATAAAAGATGGTTCAACAGTAATTGCCGCTCTTACAAAAGGTTTTGTGCCTTCTCCAGAGGGACCAAAATTTATTGTTGAAACAATTGAAAATGTATTACCTGCTATTTACAAAGATTGTACAGTTTATGTGGCAGGTCCTTCTCATGCAGAAGAAGTTGCTATGGGTAAAGTTACAGGTTTGGTAGCGGCTTCTTTTAATCCTAAAAATTCTATTAAAGTTCGAGAATTATTAAGAGTACCAGGTTTAATGGTTTACTCTAGTTTTGATGTTATTGGTGTTCAGATTTGTGCTGCCGCTAAAAATGTAATTGCCGTAATTTATGGTGCAATGGACGCTTTATCTGAAACTTCTCCATTCTTTGGAGATAATACTGAAAGTTTATTAATGGCTGCTGGATTGAATGAAATTCAGACTCTTGGTTTTGCAATGGGTGCTACTCATGCGGAAACCTTTACATCCATTTCTGGCGTTGGTGATCTTGATGTAACATGTAAAAGTAAGTATGGACGTAATCGTCGTTTTGGTCAGGATATGGTTCGTACTGACATGCTTTCGAAATTCAAGGATATTGATGATTTGATTGCAAATGTTGGTAAAATTGGCTATTTACCAGAAGGTGCTATTGCATGTAAGTATGTTCACGAAATTTCTGTTAAAAAAGATATAAAACTTCCATTGTGTAATGGATTGTATAAGATTTTGAATAAAGAAAAAACAATTCAGGATTTCGTAGATCAATTAATTAATTTTGCAAAATAAATAAGGAAATAAGATGTTAGAGAAATTAACAGGAACTTTTAGCAATATTGTTAAAACTATTAGTGGAAAATCTACAATCACAGAAAAAAATATTGAAGAAACAGTTGAGCAGATTAAAATGGCTTTGCTGGAAGCTGATGTAAACCTGAGAGTTGTTCGTCGTTTCGTAAATTCTACAATAGAAGAAGCAAAAGGTGAAAAGGTTTTAAAATCTGTTAATCCTGGTCAGCAGTTTGTAAAAATCATCCATGATAAAATGGTTACAATGCTTGGAGATTCAAAACAGGATCTTCATTTAAAAGGACCAGATACTCAGTCTGTTATTTTGATGTTAGGTCTTCAGGGTGCCGGTAAAACTACTGCTGCCCATAAGTTGGCCGCGAAATTATTGAAAGAGGGAAGAAAGCCTTTATTAGTTGCCTGTGACCTTGTTCGTCCAGCTGCTGTTGAACAGTTGTGTCAGTTAGGTGAAAAAATTGGTGTTCCTGTATATAAAGAAGATGGTAAAGATGCTGTAAAAACAGCTAAAAATGCCATTGCTCATGCTAAAAAAAATCAGTTTGATACTATTATTATAGATACTGCCGGTCGTCTTCAGATTGATGAAGAAATGATGGCAGAACTTGTAAAAATTAAGAAAGCAACAGATCCTGTAGAAGTATTACTTGTTGCAGATGCAATGACTGGTCAGAATGCAGTTGATATTGCCCAGTCTTTTGATGAACAGCTTGGTCTTACAGGTGTAATTCTTACTAAGTTTGACTCTGATGCTCGTGGTGGTGCGGCACTTTCATTAAAGTCCATTACTGGTAAACCAATTCTTTATATTGGTACTGGTGAAAAGACTGAAGATTTTGAACAGTTCCATCCAGATAGAATTGCATCTCGTATTCTTGGTATGGGTGATATTGTTTCTCTTGTTGAAAAAGCCCAGGAAACAGTAGACGAAGAAGCTGCTTTGAAAATGGCAAAGAAGCTTCAGCGAAATGAATTTACTTTGCAGGATTATCTGGAACAGTTTCAACAGGTAAAAAAGATGGGAAATATCCAGTCTATTATGGATATGATTCCTGGAATGAGTGGAATGGATGCTTCCCAAATGGATTTTAGCAGTCTTAAAAAGAATGAAGCTATTATTCAGTCTATGACTTATAAGGAAAGATTAAATCATCTTATTATTGGACCAAGCCGTCGTAAACGAATTGCAAAGGGGTCTGGTACATCAGTTGCAGATGTTAATAAATTGCTTAAGCAGTTTGAAAAAACAAAACTTATGATGAAAAAAATGAGCCGTAATAAGGGAATGCAGGGTAAAATGATGAGCCAGCTTGGAATTGATCCTTCTGCATTAGGTGGAATGGGTGGCGGACTTCCTGGCGGAATGGATTTATCTTCATTAAAAGGTATGGATATGAAGAAACTTCAGGAAATGGCCAGACGTTTTAGATAGTTTATAAATTATAGAATAAAGAGACCAGGTGGTATGAATGTCCCCTGGTCTTTTTTATGATTGATGTTGACAAAAGTACAAAAAATGTCATAATGTAGGTATATATTGAAAGAGTAATTTTTAGGAGAAGATATATGAAAAGCGTATTTTTATTCCCAGGACAGGGTGCCCAGAAAAAAGGAATGCTTAAAGATGTTTGTGATAAATATCCTGAAGCAATGGCAGTAGTAAAAGCTGCAGAAGAAATTTCTGGTGAAAAGATTTCTGATTTCATGTGGAATTGTGAAGAATCTGAACTTGCAAGAAGTGATAGAAGTCAGCTGGCAATTACAACATCATCTCTTGCACTTTTAAAAGTATTAGAATCAAAAGGTTATGAACCTGAAATTTGTGCTGGTTTCTCCTTAGGAGAATTTGCCGCTCTTTGTGCAGCTGGTGTTCTTACTTTTGAAGAAACAATAACTCTTGTAAAACAGCGTGGTATTATTATGCAGAAAGCTTGTGATAAATTGGCTCAGGCTTCTGGTGGTGAAGATGCAAAACCTGGTATGGCTGCTGTTATTGGCCTTACACCAGAACAGGTTATTGAAGCTGTAAAACCTTTGGCAGAAAAAGGAATTGCTTTTGCTGCAAATATGAACAGCCCAAAACAGACTGTAATTTCAGGAACATTCCAAGGACTTAAAGAAGCTGAGGCTTTGTGTACAGCTGCAGGTTGTCGTAGATATATTAAGCTTAAGGTTGCTGGTCCTTTCCATTCTCCACTTATGCAGGAAGCTGGTGTAGAATTTGAAAAAGTTCTTGCAACAATGAATTTTAAAGATCCTGTAAAGAGACTTTTCTCTAATGTTACTGGAAAAGAAATTACAAAAGGTGAAGAAGCAAAACAGCTGGCTGTAAAACATTTTACAAATCCAGTTTTGTGGACAAGCGAAGAAAAGGAAATAGCACAGATTATTGATTCTGCAAATGCAGATTGTAAAAATAACTGGTCAATTTTTGAAGTTGGACCTGGAACTGTTTTAAGTGGTTTGTGGCGTGATTCAACTTATGCTGAAAATATTAGTTGTGCTGCAGTAAACTCTGCAGAATCTTTGGATGCAATTAACTAAGGGAGAAAAACAGAATGTTATTATCAGGAAAAAAAGCACTTGTAACTGGTTCTTCAAGAGGAATTGGTAAAGAAATTGCAAAGAAGTTTATTTCGGAAGGCGCTTGCGTATGGGGAATATGTACAAAACCTTCTGCTGCAAAAGAAGAATTAGAAGCTTTGGCAAAGGAACATGGTGTTACTTTTGTTGAAATGTATGCTAATGCTGGTGATGCTGAAGTTTGGACAAATACAATCAAAGAAGCATTAAAACAAGCAGGTAGTTTTGATGTTTTAGTAAACAATGCTGGTATTACAAAAGATGGTCTTTCTTTCAGAATGAAGATGGAAGACTGGCAGAATGTAATCAACATCAATCTTACAAGTGCATTTATTGCAAGTCAGATTGTTTCATCAGATATGATTCGTCAGAGAAAAGGTTCTATCATCAATATGTCTAGTATTGTTGGTGTTCACGGACAAGGGGGACAGGTTAATTACTCTGCAAGTAAAGCAGGTTTAATTGGTCTTACAAAAAGCCTTGCTAAAGAAACAGGTTCAAGAGGCGTTCGTGTAAATGCAATTGCACCAGGTTTTATTCAGACAGATATGACAGGTGCTTTACCAGAGGATTTGCAGAAAGCAATGATTGATTCAGTACCATTAAAAAGAGCTGGCGTTCCAGAAGATATTGCCAACGTAGCCGTTTTCTTAGGAAGTGATATGTCAAGCTACATCACCGGCCAGGTTATTGGTGTTGATGGCGGTATGGGCTGCTAAGCCGGACCGGCCAGGTTATTGGTGTTGATTGCTTTAATCGAAGAACCGTTAAAAAATAAGCCGAAGGGTTATTTTAGGTTCATCGAAAAAAGCAGGGGGCGAGATTCATCGAGCCCGGTATGGGCTGCTAAGCCGGATTAAATAGGATTAAAAAAGGAGATATACAAAATGGAAAAAAGAAGAGTAGTTGTAACAGGTCTTGGTTGTGTAAGTCCACTTGGAAATACAGTTTCAGAAACATGGGAAGCTATTAAAGCTGGAAAGAGTGGTATTTCAAATATTACACTTTTTGATACAACAAATTTTGATGTAAAAATTGCTGGTGAAGTTAAAAATCTTGATGTAGGTCAGTGGATTGATAAAAAAGAAGCTCGTAAAATGGCACGCTTCTGTCAGTTTGCAACAGTTGCATCTGTTCAGGCTATGCAGGATGCAGGACTTACAAAAGAAACTATTGATTCTGAAAGAACTTCAGTTGTTCTTGGAAACGGTATTGGTGGTTTTGAAGTAATTGAAAACTCAATGAAAAAATATTTTGAAGCAGGTCCATCTCGTATGCCTCCATTAACAATTCCAATGATGATTGGTAACGAAGGTCCAGGAAACATCAGTATGCTTCTTGGTATTAAGAGTACTGCATGGAACATTCAGACAGCATGTGCTTCTTCTACAGATGCTCTTGGTCTTGCATTGGATCAGATTCGTTCTGGTCGTGTTGATATGTGTTTTGCAGGTGGTGCAGAAGCTGCAATCACAGGTTTTGGTATTGGCGGTTTCAGTGTATTAAAAACTTTGGCTGCTTCTTATAACGATTGTCCAGAAAAAGCAAGCCGTCCTTTTGATAAAGCTCGTGAAGGTTTTATTATGGGTGAAGGTTCTACAATGCTTGTATTGGAAGAATATGAACATGCAAAAGCACGTGGTGCAAAAATCTACTGTGAATTCTTAGGATACGGTGGAACTTCTGATGCTTATCATATTACTAGCCCAGATCCAGAAGGAAATGGTGGTGCAAGAGCTGTAACATTGGCTTTGGAAGATGCAGGAATCAGTGGTGATGAATTACAGTATTACAATGCCCATGGTACATCTACACACATTAATGATTCTTCTGAAACTGCAATGCTTAAAAAAGCATTAGGTGATCATGCATATAAAATGAAGGTTTCTTCTACAAAATCAATGACAGGTCACTGTCTTGGTGCTGCAGGTGCTTTGGAAGCAATGCTCAGTATTATGGCAATGCAGGATAACGTATATCCACCAACAATCAACTTGGAAAATCCAGATATTGAAGCAGGTTGTGATTTGGATTATGTTCCAAACAAAGCTGTTAAAGATGAAAATGGTATTAATTGTGTAGCATCAGGTTCATTAGGATTTGGTGGTCATAACGGTGTAGTAATCTTTAAGAAAATTAAATAGGAATTGTAAAATGAGCGTAACAAAAGATATAGAAAGCTTATTGCCACATAGAAAACCATTTTTATTTGTTGATGAAATTATTAGCTGTGATGAAAATGGTTCTGTTAGTGAACATGTTTTTACACCAGAAGAATTCTTTTTTAAAGGACACTTCCCAGAATATCCTGTAGTACCAGGTGTTATTCTTGTAGAAACAATGGCTCAGGCAGGGGGCGCTGCTTTGAGTTATCAGAAAACATTTGATGAAGGAAGCTTGTTCTTCCTCGCAACTGTAAACAATGTAAAATTCAGAAACCAGGTAAGACCAGGTGACAAAGTTCGCATGGAAATCACAAACCTGCGTGTTTCAAAAAAAATGATTAAACAAGCTGGAAAAGCCTATGTAGGCGACCAGGTAGCCGCAGAAGCTGAGTGGATGTGTTTAGTAGGCGCAGCGAACTAGGTACGAACTAAATGCGAACTAAAAAGAGGTAATAATATGGCAGTTACACCAATGGTAAGAAGTAATATCTGTTTGAACGCACACCCTCAGGGTTGCAAACAGTCAGTTCTTAATCAGATTGAATATACAAAAAAAGTAAAAGCAAATACAGCAAAAAAAGAGGGTAAACACCGTGGAATCAAAAACGTATTGGTTCTTGGATGTTCAAATGGTTATGGTCTTGCAAGTCGTATTACTGCAGGATTTGCATATGATGCAGCAACAATTGGTGTATCATTTGAAAAAGCTGGTTCTGAAAAAAAATTCGGAACTCCAGGCTGGTATAACAATCTTGCTTATGATCAGGAAGCAAAAAAAGCAGGTTTGTTCTCTTTAACAATAGACGGAGATGCTTTCTCTGATGAAATTAAAGCAGAAGTAATCAGCAAAGCAAAGGAAAACAACATGAAGTTTGACCTTGTTGTTTACTCACTTGCAAGCCCAGTTCGCACAGATCCAGATACAAAGGTGTTATATAAATCAGTAATCAAACCAATTGGAAAAGATTTTACTGGTGTTACTTTTGACACTATGACTGGGGAGATGAAAGAAATTACAGCTCCAGCTGCTACAGAAGAAGAAATTGCTAATACAGTAAAAGTAATGGGTGGTGAAGACTGGGAAAGATGGATGAAACAGCTTAAAGAAGCCGGAGTTTTGAACGAAGGTTGTATGACAGTTGCTTATTCTTACATTGGACCAGAAGTTTCACAGGCAATTTACAGAACTGGTACAATTGGTATGGCAAAGGTTGACCTGGAAGCAAGAGCAGCTAATATCCGTTCTTCACTTGGTGAAATTGGAGGTCAGGCATTTGTTTCTGTAAACAAAGGGCTTGTAACACGTTCATCTGCAGTTATTCCAATCATCCCATTGTATCTTTCAGTTTTGTTCAAAGTAATGAAACAACAGGGAAGTCACGAAGGATGTATTGAACAGATTAACCGTCTTTTTGCAGACAGACTTTATATTAAAAATGCAAAGGGTGATGCTGCTGTTCCAGTTGATGAAGAAAATAGAATTCGTATTGATGACTGGGAAATGGATCCTAAAGTTCAGGCAGAAGTTTCTAAAATCATGCCAGCTGTTACTGCAGAAAATATTAAAGAACTTGGTGATTTTGAAGGATATCGTTCAGACTTCCTTGCAACAAGTGGTTTTGCAATTCCAGGTGTTGATTACGAAAAAGACGTAGAAAGATACGACGTAATCTAAATATTGAAGCATAAGTAGGAAAATTGCATAAGTAGGTAAACTATGGAAAATATCAAACTTGTTTGTTCTGCTTGTAAAGTAGAAACAGAACATGAAAAAGCAAAAGAAAATCTTTATATCTGTCCAAACTGTAATAAATATTTGCGTGTTTCTGCAATGGACAGAATTAGTATGATTGCTGATGAAGGAACATTTGAATCATTTGCTGATGATTTAGTTTCTGGAAACCCATTGGAAATTCCAGGATACGAAGAAAAGCTTCAGAAAGCCAGAGAGACTACTGGTTTGAATGAAGGTGTTATAGTTGGTAAATGTAAAATTTACGAAAATGAATGTATTATTGGTGCTATTGATTCTCGCTTTATGATGGGATCTATGGGTAGTATCGTTGGTGAAAAAATTACACTTGCTGTAGAAGAAGCAACAAAGAAAAGACTTCCAGTTGTATTGTTCTGTTGTTCTGGTGGTGCTCGTATGCAGGAAGGTATTCTTTCTTTAATGCAGATGGAAAAAACCTCTGCTGCTTTAAAGAGACACTCTGATGCAGGAAATCTTTATATTTCAGTTTGTACAGACCCAACAACAGGTGGTGTAACAGCATCTTTTGCCATGCTTGGTGATATCATTCTCGCTGAGCCAAAAGCTATGATTGGTTTTGCAGGCCCACGTGTTATTGAACAGACAATTGGTAAACAGCTTCCAGAAGGATTCCAGAGAGCTGAATTCCAGCTTGAACACGGATTCGTTGATGCAATTGTAGAAAGAAAAGATTTAAAAAATACAATTGGAAACATACTTTCTTGTCATCCAAAATCACGTTCTAAGATTGTTAAGACAGTTGCACTTGCTGGAAGACAGATGCAGATTTTTAAGAAAATGGATGCTACCCTTGCTCACGAAACAAAAGAAGCAAATGATGCGGCAGAAACTCCAAATACAAATCCATTATCAGCATGGGAAAAAGTTCTTACAGTTCGTAAACCAACTCGTCTTGGTGCAAGAGAATATATTAATGCATTGTTCGATGGTTTTATTGAACTTCATGGTGACCGTTATTTCCGGGATGATCCTTCTATTGTTGGTGGTATTGCAACATTTAATGGTATTCCTGTAACAGTTATTGGTATTGATCGTGGTCACGAATTAAACGAAATGATGCGTGCTAATTTTGGTATGCCTTCTCCAGAAGGATACAGAAAAGGTATTCGTTTAATGAAACAGGCTGAAAAATTTGATCGTCCTGTTATCACATTTGTAAATACTTCCGGTGCTTATCCTGGAAAAGAAGCTGAAGAAAACGGACAGGGTGAAGCAATTGCCCGCAGTATTTTCGAAATGTCTGGACTTAAGATTCCAACACTTTCTATCATGCTTGGAGAAGGTGGTTCAGGTGGAGCATTAGCCCTTGCTGTTGGAAACGAAGTTTGGATGATGGAAAATGCAATTTATTCAATCCTTTCTCCAGAAGGTTTTGCTTCTATTCTTTGGAAAGATGGAAACCGCGCTCAGGAAGCAGCTTCTGTAATGAAGATTACAGCTCAGGATTTGAACAAGCTTGGTGTTGTAGATGCAATTATTCCAGAATTTGGCGGTGCAGAACCTGCAAACTTGGAAAAGATTTCAGAGCATCTTAGAGAAAAAATTTCTTACTTCTTAAATGTAACAAGTCGTAAAAGTGGAGAAACTTTGGCTCAGGAAAGATACAATCGCTTTAGAGTCTTTTAGTTAGTTCTAAAACTTTTATTTTATTGAAATTTGTAGTAAAATGGCTGTTGTAAGTATCTAATTAGGCGGATTTCGTGGAAGTCACAAAACTTATTTATATATTAACAGCAGCTATTTTCTTTTTATTTAATGCAATTTGTCTCGTATTATCTATGGCTCGAGACACAAAAATGTCAACTGCTGTTGCAAAAAATCAATTTGCAGTAATGGCATGTATTTTCTCTTTTACAATGGCCATTACAAATGAAAATCCCATTCTTGCCGATATAGGTTTTGGTCTCTATTATGGATGTGTTAATTTTTCCTTATATATGGTGCTTCGTTTTATTAACACCATGGAAAGTTTTTCGCAAAAATCTTCTAAAACAAGAAAACTTTCTGTGTTTGTAAACATTTCAGGTATAAACGGAATTCTTCTTGCATTTAATTTTCTTCATAATTCTTATTATGAACTTATCCCATATTACAGCAATGATAAATTTATAACTTATGTTCCTTATCATACGCCAGTTTTTGGATTCTATTTATTACTTATTGTTTTTATTTCAGGCTACGTAATATTCCGAACTGTATATAATATAATCAATGCTTCCCGAATTTATAAAGAAAAATACATAATTGTTCTTGTGTTTACATTGTTTGTAATCTTGCTAAACCTGCATTATATATTGTTCCCTTATATTTTTGTTTTTGATTACTCACTTCTTTTGTTTCAATTATTATCGATTGTTTCATTTTTCTTTTCATTATATCTTTTACCAAATAAACTTAGAAAAAGTATGCTTTCTGTAGCAAATAGAGATATTTCTGATGCTGTAATTTGTTATGATTATGCAAAGGAATGTATTTATATAAATAGATTTGCGCAGAAAATTTTCAAAGGAAATCTGAAAAATGTTGATTGGATAAATGCTTTATTGGATTCTGACAGGGAATTGAATCGTTTTAGGAAAGAAATTCAGGTTGAAAATATAAACAGAATATTTGATGTAGAATTTCGACAGATTCTTGATAATAGAAAAAAAGTTTCAGGTTATTATATAAAACTTACAGACCAAACTGTAGAAATAAAAAAACTGGAACAGGAACAATATTGCTCTACCCACGACGACCTTACTGGTTTATATAATCGAAGTTATTTTTTTAGCGAGATGGAAAGAATTCTTGTTGAAAATGTAGATGAAGCTTTTATTTTAGTTACTTCTAATATTAGAGATTTTAAGATTATAAATGAATTGTTTGGAGCAAAATTTGGAGACAGCTTGTTGATAAAGCAGGCTGAACAGTTTAGAAAAGCAAAATACGAAAATTGTATTATTGGACGCATTTCCGCAGATAAATTTGCCATGCTTATTCCAAAAAAGAATTTTAATCTTGAATATGCAATAAAGAATACTGAAAGCGTTAATGAACTTGCTAAGGATGTAAACTTTAAGTTTCTAATGGAATTAGGAATGTATGAAATTTCAAATCATTTTGAAAATGTGCATACTATGTATGATAAAGCAAATCTTGCAATCAAAAATAAAGTAGATGAAAATCAGATTGTGTCTGTTTATGATACAGATTTAATGCGAAAAATTATTGCAGAAAAATCAATTATCAACGAGTTCAAATTTGCTCTTGAACAGAATCAATTTAAAATGTTTTTACAGCCACAGATTAATTGTGAAAACGGTAAATGCTACGGAGCTGAAGCCCTGGTTCGATGGCTGGATTTAGATGGTAATTGTAAGCAGCCTGGTGAATTTATTCCTGTTTTGGAAAAGGCCGGTCTTATTTACAAATTAGATTATTATATTTGGGAAAAAGCGGCCCAGAAAATAAAAGACTGGAACCATGCAGGATATAAGGATTATTGTATTTCTGTGAATATTTCTGTAAAAGATTTTTATTATGCAGATTTGTATTCAATTTTTACAGGTTTTGTTGAAAAATATAATATTTCACCAAAAAGTCTTCATCTTGAAATAACAGAATCTGTAATTATTGGTGATAAACTTTTTCATAGATCCATATTGTCAAAACTTAGAAATTTTGGGTTCATTGTAGAAATGGATGATTTTGGAAGTGGATATTCTTCTTTGAATGCTCTTAAAGAAATGTCCATGGATGTTCTTAAAATTGATATGGGCTTTATCAGTAAAACAAATAATGAAGAACGTGGAAAAGTAATTGTATCTTCAATTATAAAAATGGCAAAAGCACTGGGAATGAGTGTAATTACTGAAGGCGTAGAAAATCAGGAACAAGCGGACTTCTTAAAAAAAGAGGGAAGTGATGTTTTTCAGGGATATTTATTTTCAAAACCAATAGATGCAGAAGAATTTGAACTAAAATATATACGAGGTGCAAAATGATTTTTCCAAATTTATTTCGTTCAATATTTATTGCATCTTGTTTATTGTTGTCTGGTGTGATTGTTTTGCTTGCTACTTTAATGTACAAGCGAAAGAACAAATATAGAAAATATATCATTATCCCCATTGTATTTAGTTTATATTCAATTTTATCCTATTGTCTTTTTTTGATGACGGGACCACAAAGTCATAATTTAGCTGTATTTTTAGATTCTTTGTTCTTTATTGGTACAGACTGGATGGCATTATATATTATGGTTTTTGCCATTGTGTATACAGAAATTGGAATGAAGCATAAAAAAACAATAACAAAAGTTGCTTCCACCTTTTGTTTTGCAGATACTATCTTACTTATTGTAAATAATTTTACACATCATATGTTTGACTTGGAATTGCGTTATGATAAATTCAATAATTTTTTCTGGGCAAATAATTTTAAATGGGCACATTTTTTACACTTGGGAATGTGCTATATAATGGTTGGTATAACTATCGTATTATTTACAGTAATCACATTAAAAGTTTCAAAAATCTATAAAGCAAAATATCTGGGCATTTCAATTGCCTATTTCGTCGTAATCATTGCAAACTTAGTTTCCTATTCATTGAATTTTCCAATAGACATTTCTGTAATTTTGTATTCCGTACTTGCTGGTTTTATTTGTTATTATTCCACATATACCTTTCCCCATACCTTGCTCTATAACATATTGGAAGCCATAAATGAAACAATCAATGATGCAGTTATTTATTTTGATTATGAAGGAAACTGTATTTATGCAAATAAAGCCGCAAAACAAATCTTTATAGATGGGTATGGTTTTAATCCAGTTTTGGCAGAACAATATAGAATTTCCTGGGAAAAGAAGCTGAGCATAAATCCCAATCTTGATAAAGATGCTTTTGAAGTAAAATCGGTTCTTCATTATTACAAGGTTGATTATCAGGTTAAGAAAAATAATATTGATATTGAAGGTTACATTATTCGCTTTGTAGATGAAACTATAGAAATCTTAAACTTTCAGAAAGAAAAATATCTTACAACTTACGATGATTTAACAGGAATTTATAATAGAACAGGATTTATTGAAGCCGTTGATGAATTCATTAAAGAAAATGGTTTGCAAAATCATATAATGATTTGTTCAGATATTAAAGATTTTAAGCTTATAAATGAATTGTTTGGTGAAGGGGTTGGTGATGAAATTCTGCAGAAAATTGGAGAGTTATTTATAACAAGTTCACAGCAAGGGACAATATATGGACGTATTGGTGATGATAATTTTGCCGCTTTTACAGACAGAAAGAATTTTACAGAAGAAACTTTCTTAAAATATATAGAAACAATCATAAAAATTACAGAAAGCTCCTTATTCCGTATGCATATTTATGCTGGTGTTTATGCTCCTGTTTCGGCTAATGAAAGTGCTCAAATGATGATAGATAAAGCTTTTATTGCCATTAGTCAAATTGCCGGCGACTATAATAAGGTTTTTTCATATTATGATACGGATTTGGTAAATCGCTTACTTGATGAAAAAAATATTGCTGCAGATTTTGAAAATGCAATTTCTTCAAATCAAATTAAGATGTTCTTGCAACCGGTGATTAATGACAAAAAACAGGTTCTTGGTGCAGAAGCTTTATGTCGTTGGAATCATCCTGTTAGAGGACAGCTTATGCCAGGGGATTTTATTGAAATTCTGGAAAACTCTAGTCTTATTTATTTACTGGATGAATATATTTGGGAGCAGGCTGCAAAAAAATTAAGGCAATGGGCAGACAAGGGAATTACAGATAAATATATTTCGGTAAATGTTTCGGAAAAAGATTTCTTCTTTACAGATATTTATAAAACTTTTACTCGTCTTGTTCAGAATTATGATATTAATCCTTCCTGTTTCCGAATAGAAATTGAAGAGTCGGTGTTGATGTCAGATTTTAAAAAGGCTTATGAACTTTCATCAAAATTGCAGAAAGATGGATTTAAGGTTGCAATTGATAATTTTGGAAGCGGGTATTCTTCATTGAATATGCTTAAGGATTTTAAGCCAAATCAGTTTAAGCTTGATATGTCACTTTTGCAAACAGAAGGTGATGAAAAGAAAAATCATATCATTTTGAATGCAATTATTAGCATGGCTTTTGCTTTGGATATTGAAGTTATTGGAACTGGTGTTGAAACTAAAGAACAAATGCAGATTTTAGACGATTTTGGATGTCATATATATCAGGGACATTATCTGGCTGCGGCAATGGATGTTTCAGATTTTGAAGAAACTTTTTTCCATAAATGATATTAACTAGCATTTGTATAAAAAATACGATATATTTTATTGTATCTAATTTTAAAAAAATCCATGAAAGTGGATAAAGAATAAACAAGGAGTTTTTTTATGATCCAGACAGTAAAAGATGTTGATCTTAAAGGAAAACGCATTATTATGCGTGTTGATTTTAACGTTCCTATGAAGGACGGAGTAGTACAGGATGATACACGTATCATGGCTGCTCTTCCAACAATTAAATACATTCTTGAACAGAGCCCACGTTCTCTCGTTCTCATGAGCCACTTGGGTGACCCTAAAAAGGACGTAAAAAAAGCTCAGGAAAAAGCAGAAAAAGCTGGAAAAACCTGGACAGATGCAGATGCTGAAAAATTCATCAATGGTAAAAACCGCATGGCTCCAGTTGTAAAATACTTTGCTGAAAAGCTGGGAAAAGAAGTTACATTCCTTCCAGATGCTCTTGGACAGAAAGCTGCAATTGATGCTCTTCCAGAAGGTGGAGTTGCAATGCTTGAAAATGTTCGCTTCCACAAAGAAGAAACTTCTAAAGATGCTGCAGAACGGGATGTAATGGCTAAAGAATTAGCTACCTACGGTGACATTTTCGTAAACGATGCATTTGGTACAGCTCATCGCGATCAGGCTTCTACAGCTTCTATTTCTAAATTTATGCCAGTTCCATCAGTTGGTGGATTCTTAATGGAAAAAGAAGTTAAATATATCCAGCCAATGGTAACAAACCCAGAAAAACCAATGACAGCAATCATCGGTGGTGCAAAAGTATCATCAAAAATCGCTGTTCTTGAAAGCCTTATGAAAAACGCTTCAACACTCATTGTTGGTGGTGGTATGGCTTATACATTCCTTAAAGCTCAGGGACACTCAATTGGTAAATCACTTGTTGAAGATGACTTCCTTGATACAGCTAAAGATCTTCTTGCAAAAGCAGAAAAAGCTGGTGTTAAGATTCTTCTTCCAGTTGACCACGTTGGTGGTGCAGAATTTGCTGATAAAGATCCAGTTGCAGTAGATGCAGTTGATTTACCAGCTGACCTTATGGGTATGGATGTTGGTCCAAAAACTGTTGCTCTTTACAAAGAAGCAATTTTGGCTTCTAAATCTATCGTTTGGAATGGTCCAGTTGGCGTATTCGAATTCGATAACTTTGCAAAAGGTACAGAAGCAGTTGCTCGCCTGGTAGCAGAAGCTACTGGTAAAGGTGCTATGACTGTAGTTGGTGGTGGTGACTCTGTTGCTGCTGTAAACAAGTTCAACTTAGCAGACAAAATGAGTCACGTTTCAACAGGTGGTGGTGCTTCTCTGGAATTCCTAGAAGGAAAAACATTACCAGGTATTGCTATTTTGGCTACAAAGTAGCAATTCCGTGTCAGTTTTCGAAGAAAACTGAGTAGCAAACAAAGTTAGCGGAGAATAGCTATTTTGGCTACAAAGTAAAGTTTCACACGGACAACTGCATGCGCAGTTGCCGTGTAAACTGTTTAATGCAACGACAGCTGCGCTGCATTGCAAACTAATTTCAAAACGACACTTCGTGCGTTTTAAATCATAGCGGTGTCTTACTTCGTGCGTTTAAAATCATAGTGGTGCGACCACTTTTGGCTACGGAGTAGACAAAAGTGAATGTCATTTCGATCGCAGTGGAGAAAACTTTTTAAAGACTTCTCGACTGCGCTCGGGGTGACATTTTTTATTTTTTGGAAAGAGGTTTTTATGGAAATTAGAGAACACATTGGAAGTAGAATTGGCTTTATTATGCTGGCAGCTGGATGTTCTATTGGTTGTGGTAATGTATGGAAGTTTCCATGGATGTGTGGTCAGTATGGTGGCGGTACTTTCATGGCCATTTATTTTGTTTGTCTTATTTTGTTAGGTCTTCCAATTATGACCATGGAATTTTCTATTGGTCGTGCCGCACAAACAAGTCCTGTAAAAATGTATAAAGTTCTAGGTAATGGTAAAAAGTTTTGGAGTGCAATGGGATGGATTTGTCTTTTTGGTAATATTGCACTTATGAGTTTTTATACAGTAGTTACAGGCTGGATTATTTATTATTTTGTAAGTTTTTTAAGAGGAACAACAGCAACTTTAGGTTTTGTTTCTATGATTCAAAATCCAAATGTTAATATTATATTTTTATTTGTTACAATTGTTCTTGCTTTTGTTGTACTCTGTTTTAAGCTTCAAAGTGGTGTTGAACGAGTTACTAAATATATGATGATAGCTTTGTTACTGCTTATTGTTGTTTTAGGAATTCATAGTTTAACTTTATCAGGTGCAAAAGAAGGTATTGCTTTTTATTTAATACCAAAATTTTCAAAAATCAGTGGAAATGTAATTGTTGGTGCCATGAATCAGGCATTTTTTACCTTATCAGTTGGTATGGGGAGTATGGCTATTTTTGGTAGCTATATTGATAAAAACAGAACCTTAATGGGTGAAACTATTAACATTATAGTTTTAGATACAGTAGTTGCAGTTATTGCGGGAATCATTATTTTCCCAGCCTGTTTTACATATGGTGTAGAAGTAGGTGCTGGTCCAAGCCTGCTTTTTGATACAATGGCAAATGTATTTAATAATATGACAGGTGGACGCTGGTGGGGTAGTTTATTTTTCCTGTTTATGGTATTTGCTGCTTTGTCTACAGTTTTGGGAGTTTGTGAAAATATTGTTGCAATGGTTCGGGAAATTACAGGTTGGAACCGCCCGGTTACTTGTGTTCTAAGTGGAATTGTATTATTTGCAACTTCTACAACAACAGCTTTAGGTTATAGTAAACTTCATTTTCAGCCGTTTGCCGAAGGTTCTGCCTGGTTAGATTTCTGGGATTTCCTTGTATCTACAAATATTCTTCCTTTAGGTTCCCTTGTAATTGCTCTTTTCTGTTGTTATAAATCTGTAGGTTGGGGTTGGGAAAACTTTGTAAAAGAAGCAAATGCCGGAACTGGAGTTAAAGTTCAGAACTGGATGAAACCAATATTTAAGTACTTTGTTCCATTAGCAATTCTGTTTGTTTATATTTATGGAATGGTAACTTTTAATTGGAAATAGATATCTGGTATATAAACATTGCTGCTAGTCTAATACTTATTTATCTTCTAGTAATGTATATTTACAGGAAGTCAACTAGTAGTACATTTGGTTCAGCAACATGGCATTTTAATGCAACTTATTAACTTTTATATATTCCTATTCCCCAACCTATAAAAATGCATTAAAATAAGTACATCGCATTTTAAGGAGTCATAAATGGCACGTACACATTACATTGCTGGAAACTGGAAAATGAACACAACTAAAGCAGAAGCTGTAGCTTTGGCAAAAGATTTAGTTGAACAGTTAAAAGGAAAAACAAACAAATACATGATTGGTGTTCCTTTCGTATACCTTGATGCAGTTGCTCAGGTTGTAAAAGGTTCAAATATCATTTTGGCTGCACAGGATTGTGCTGCAACAGACAACGGAGCTCACACTGGTGAAGTTTCTTGTGCTATGTTGAAAGATATTGGTTGTGGTTGTGTAATCCTCGGTCATTCAGAACGCCGCCACGAAATTGGTGAATCTGATGAATTAATCAACAAAAAAGTTCGCAAAGCTTTGGCTTCTGGTCTTGAAGTTGACCTTTGTATTGGTGAACTTTTGGCAGAACGGGAAGCTGGTGAAGCTGAACAGGTTTGTGCATTCCAGCTTTCTGCAGGTCTTGCTGGTGTTACAGCTGAACAGATGAAAAATGCAACAATCGCTTACGAACCAGTTTGGGCTATTGGTACAGGTAAAACTGCTACTCCAGAAGATGCTCAGGCTATTCACAAGTTCATCCGTGATTACATTGCAAAACTTTACGATCAGAAAGTTGCTGATGAAGTAATCATTCAGTACGGTGGATCTATGAAAGCTTCTAATGCACCTGAACTTTTGGCTCAGCCAGATATCGACGGTGGTTTGATTGGTGGAGCTTCTTTGAAAGCTGACACATTCGTACCAATCTGTGTTC
>JAHAZJ010000030.1 GCA_018385315.1 Treponema sp.
TTAATTCAAATCAAGAACTGGTTTTAAATCTTCAAGTAAAGAAGTAGCAATCGTTGAAGCTTTATCAAAAAATAAATTCATTTATATCTAAAGAATAAAAAAAGGCAGTCTCCCGCAGGAAACTGCCTTGTTTATTATTCTTCTACATCATAACAACGTCGCTCGCAAGTCTCGCTCCGAGCCGATTTATCGATGAACCTAAAAAAGCTTGCTGTTGCAACCTTTTTTTTAACGGTTCTTCGATTATAGGCATGTGCAAATCCTTAAACTGCAGCTCATTATAATTCTGGATCTGTCACAACAATATGTAAATCCTTAAGCTGCTGCTGATCTACCACAGAAGGACATTCGTCCATAGGACTTGCTGCCAAATTGTTCTTAGGGAAGGCAATTACTTCGTGGATTGATTCTTCGTGACGCATAAGCATAATCAAGCGGTCTAATCCTGGTGCAATTCCTCCGTGTGGTGGAGCACCAAACTTGAATGCCTGTACTAAGAAACCGAAGGCTTTCTGTGCCCGTTCTTCTGAGTATCCAACAATCTTAAAGATTCTCTGCTGTAAAGCTGGATCATTAATACGCATAGAACCAGAAGCCAATTCGTAGCCGTTCAAAACCAGGTCGTACAAGTCACCTTTTACAGCCCCTGGGTCGCTTTCTAATGTATCCCAGTACTGTTTCTGAGGGAGAGTGAACATGTGGTGTTCTGTTTCCCAAGACTGAGTTTCTTCGTTAAATGCAAAGTATGGGAAGTCGATAATCCAGGCAAAGTGGAATTCATCATTAGGATTGTAAAGGTTCAAATCTTTACCAAGCTGCTTACGAACGGCACCAAGAGCTGTACAAGCAAGCTGCCAGTTTTCATCACTTACGAACAAAAGCAAGTCGTTCTTTTCAGCACCAAGTTTTGCACAAACTTCAGCTTCTTTTCCAGCGTAGAATTTTGAAATTCCGCCTTCAAATACGCCTTCAGCATTAACTTTCATCCATGCAAGACCTTTTGCTTTGTATGTTTTAGCAACTGCTTCAAGTGCTTCTACCTGTTTGCGGCTGTATTTATCTGCAACGTTCTTAACAACAAGTGCCTTCAATCCTGAACGTTTGTGTCTCTGAATATGACGGCCAGCATTTGCAGCTCCAGCCTTGAATGCATTGAAATCAGCAAGGTCTGCCATAAATGTAGCATCCTGCATCTTCATATCAAAACGTAAATCTGGTTTGTCGCTTCCGTAGAAGTCAAAAGCATCTTCCCAAGAAATGCGGTCAAACTTAGCTGGCAAATCGTAGTTCATTGTCTTTTTGAAGATGTACTGCATCATTCCTTCTGTTGTAGAAAGAACTTCTTCCCGGTTTGTGAATGACATTTCCATATCAATCTGAGTAAATTCAGGCTGACGGTCACCACGAGCATCTTCATCACGGTAACAGCGAGCAATCTGGAAATATTTATCAAATCCAGAAACCATCAAAAGCTGCTTGTAAAGCTGTGGGCTCTGGGGCAAAGAATAAAATTTTCCTGGATGAACACGACTTGGAACTAAGTAATCCCGGGCACCTTCTGGAGTAGATTTAATGAAAGTTGGAGTTTCAATTTCAAGGAAGCCTTTGCTAGTCAAATATTCCCGAGTTGCAAATGTAACCTGTGAGCGCAAAATAATATTCTGCTGCATTGGGTCACGTCGAAGGTCCAGATAACGATATTTCAAACGAAGGTCTTCATTTGGAAGAACAATTGTTCCATCTTTCTGGCGAACTTCTTCAATAGAAAAAGGCAATTCCTGGCTAGTTGTGAAGATTTCAATATCTGTTGCTTCAACTTCAATTTCACCAGTTGCCATGTCTTTATTAATATCTTTTTCAGCCCGGGCAGCAACAACACCTTCCACTGCAATACAATATTCAGATTTAAGAGAAGAGGCAATTTCTTTTACTTTATCGCTAGCCTTGTCTCCAACCATAACCTGAGTAATACCATAACGGTCACGAAGACGAATAAATACAAGACCGCCTAAATCCCGAGTACGGCTAACCCAACCATTTAATACAACTTTCTTGCCAACATCAGCCTTTGTAAGCTCACCGCAAGTAACTGTTCTTTTTGTGTTTTCCATAGAATCACCTTTATAAAAGTAATGATAATATTTTAGTGAGATAGAAAAGTTTTTACAATATAAGTGTTAAATAAAAAAGCTGTAGTCCATCAATGAACTACAGCTCTTATTCAAAATCATTTTAATTATCAATTTAATTAGAAATTCATAAACAACATTGCAAAGAATACATAAATACTACCACAAAGCATTAAAATATTTCCAATCAAATGCATATACTTAATTTTCTTTAAGTTGTAGAAGAAGATTCCAAATACAAAGAACGCTAAAGCAAACATAAGCATAGAAAAACAATGTACTGGAATAACATTGTACAATACTTTTACAAGGAAAATTCCTGAAAAGCCTGCTAAAATGTAAAGAGCAGCATTTACTTTATCATGTTTTCTACCTGAAATTGAATAAAATATAATCCCTATTAATGCAAAAGCCCATACAATTCCAAATAAAATCCAGCCAGAAACACCTTGTATTTTTGTGATTGTAAATACACTGTAACAGAATCCAATACTTAAAAATGCTAATACATGTGATAATTTATTGAATACTTTTTTAGCAGTAAAACCTGGAATTGAATGCTGCAAAACAGAGAACAAATACATAAGTATCATTGCTCCACCAAACAACGAGAAAAATACAGTTGTAAGGTTTACAAATTCGTGGGTTTTTTGAATAGCAATTGTATCCAAAATAGCCAAACCAGCAATAGATAAAGCACATCCAAATCCTTGAACAATTGCACTTGCAACAGATTCAGCCATTGTTGGTTTTCTTTCAATTTTTTCAAATGCAATTTTTTCCTGTTCACGCTTAATTTTCTTTTCTGCATGACGTTTTGCTCTTTCAGATTTTGCATAATCAGCTGCAGCATATTTTGCTTTTAACAATTCAGGATCTTCTGCAAATTGAATATTAATTTCTCTAACCTGCTGTTCATAATCAGCCTTTAATTGTGCAAGTCGAGAACTTTTTTTTACTTTTAAATTTTTAATAGTTGCCTTTCTAACAGCTTTTTTTGCAATTTCATCTTGTCGTTTAGACATAAATTACCTCTTATTTTTATTGTCGCACATAATGACAGTTTTTGTCAATTTTGACGTCTGTAAAGTTCATACAATAAAACACCTGCCGCAACAGAAACATTAAGACTGTCTATTTTTCCACAAGTAGGAATTGAAACAATAGTATCACATTGCTTTTCAAGTAACTGCCCAATTCCAGTTCCTTCACTTCCCATTATGATACAAGTCTTTGCAGGAAAATCAATTTTTCCCAATGTTTCACCACCAGCATCTGCACCATAAATCCAAAATCCAGCTTCTTTTAACTGTTCTGTTACTCTTACAAGATTATTTACAACTGCAACAGGAACCCATGCACTGGCCCCTGCACTCGTTCTTCCAATTACTTCATTTCCAGCAATATCACTTGCTGAATTATGTTCTGGTATTACTACTAAACTTGCACCAAACTGATCACAACTTCTGATAATCGCTCCAACATTGTGAGGATCAGTTACTCTGTCTAAAATTACAACAGTTGCTTTTCCATCACTTTTATGTGCTTTTATCCAGGCATTAAAATCAACTAAATTACTTTCTTGTACAGAAGTATTTTCTATTTTCATTACAATACCACGGTGATCCTGCAATGTTTTATCAAGATTTTTCACCATGTCATTAAGCTGCTTATCCTCTACCTGAGTACATTTAATTCCTGCCTTTCCAGCTTCTTCAAGAATTTTTTTTACACGAGGACCTGCTTTGTTATAATAAATTTTTAAATTAGACTGATTTTTACCAGCACGAACTTTTTCTTCAATAGAGTGAAATCCCGTAATAAATTTTTCCATCATAAACCTCAAAAAAAATGAGGAGTCATCCACACTCCTCATTCCTAATTCCTACTTCCTAATTATCCTATCTACCGCAACACTGTTTGTTGGCGAAACCAAACTTCTGTTTTTCACACAAGCATTGTTCTTGTTTCGCCCCTATGCGGCCATTCTTTATCTACCGCAACATTGTTTGTACTTCTTGCCTGAACCACATGGACATGG
>JAHAZJ010000031.1 GCA_018385315.1 Treponema sp.
GGTCATTAACTACTTTAACTTGTTCTTTAACTAAATCACGACGGATTTTTTTAAGTTGCTCATCAATAGCATCTTGAAGCATTAAAATTTCTACTAAAGTCATTTGTTCAATTTTCATATATAACACACTCCTTGAGATTTTTTAAGTTCCGGCAGTTTAGAGCCATACCGGAGGGCTTTTGAGTTGGTGCTTACACTACTCGGCTAATCCGAATAGTGTAGCTTTTTTGTCTTTTGTTTTCACCACTTGGTCAGTGTCTACTAATTGTTTTAGTAAAGCCGACATTTTTTGATTTGTTAAATCTTTTAGCTCGATATCTTCAGCTTGGATTTTTGCGATTGTCATTGGTGTTTTGTTCAGTGTAAGAACTTCCATGATGTAGCCTTTTAATACTTCATTTTCCTGTTGAGTTTTAGTTGGTTTTTTCTCACCTGACTTACTAGAGTTTTTCTTTTCAAATTGTGCTTTCATTGTTTCAAGTTTAGCTACTAACTCAGTGTTGGCTTGAACCTCAGCCATTCCTAATACCATTTCTAAAGCTAAAACATTTGTTAATTTTTTCATATACAACACGCTCCTAATTTTTATTTTTTTATTTCCTTACTACTCTTTTATTATAACATTTTTTAAAGTGAATGTCAACCACTTTTTAAACTTTTTTTTATTTTTTAAAGAATGTTAGTGTTGGCTAGACCGACTGCCATGATAGCTTTGATGATTAATTTTAACATCTTTTCCTCACCTCCTTATGTATCTATTATAACATCTTTTCTAAAGGAAGTCAACCACTTTTTAAAAGTTTTTTTATTTTTCTTTTTCAAGCTGTTTTCCTTAACCTTATGTATATATTATAACAGTTATTTTTAAAAAAGTAAATAGATTTTGATAAAATAGTTAAATTAATTTTTTCACAAACTTTGAGAAATTTTTCACAGAGATTGCGTATTATTTCACAAACTTTCATTGTGCATTGTTTCACAAACTCTGTGCAATTCTTCACAGAGTTTCATTGTGAAATTCTTCACAAACATTATTAATTATTTCACAAACTTTCATTGTGAAGTTCTTCACAAACATTATTAATTATTTCACAAACTTTCATTGTGCATTATTTCACAGATCTTCATTGTGAAATTTTTCACAGACAATGTGAAGTCCTTCACAAACTTTCATTGTGAATTTTTTCACAGACATTGTGCATTATTTCACAAATACCAATTTCAGGAAATTTCGACATTGTGAATTTTTTCACCAATTTTCGACAAAAAACCTGCTTGTGAAATTTTTCACAATTTGGCGCTCGCCAGCGCGCGGCGCAAAACTACATCGTTAAATTTGTCAAGAGTAAAATCATAAATACAATCAAAATTAATTCGGCAAGAGATATTATCACTGTCCATTTCATTAATTTTTTCATTCTGACCAGCTCCTCTATATTTATATTATATCAGAATTCGAATAGGGAGTCAACCCCTATTCGAAATTTTTTATAGCTTTTTTTATTTTTACTGCTATATAATCATGATAGCTCGTTAAGCTCCATCTTAAATCATCCAACATCTTTTCCTCTAATTTCGTTTTAGTTCGGGCTGTATTGTAATATCTAGTCTTTCCGTTTATCTTTACCTCACAAGAGAAACGACGTTTCCAGAACTTCCAACTCTTGTCTTTTAATACCTCTACGATTACTTCTGTTATCATTTTTATCAACTCCTTAACTATATTTATATTATAACATAAAAAGAAAAAGGGGTCAACCCCTTTTCTTTATTTAATTAAAAAATCTTTGATATCACCAGAGGCTTGTGGTTTTCGCATCTTGCGTAAACTTCTTGCCTCAATTTGTCTTACTCGCTCTCTTGTTAATCCTAATGCGTCCCCAACCTCTTGCAAGGTCATTTCAGTAGTTCCATTAAATCCAAAGCGATACATGATAACTTGTTTTTCTTCTGGTGTCAATGTGCTAATAGCTTCTTTCAAGATTGAAGATAATTCTTTTCGTTCTAGCATATCCCCGATACTGATATTAGTATCAATAATCATATCTGAAAGAGTCCCTTCTTTTTCTGTTCCGACTGGGCAATCAAGAGAAGAAGGTGTTTCCATTGAATTCATAATTTCAACTACCTTTTGATTATTCACACCAAGAGCTTGAGCTACTTCTTCAATTTCCGGCATTCGTCCCGCTTCTTGTTGGAATTCCTCTTGAAACTTTTTCATTTTTAAAACCATATCGCCGACATATCGTGGGAGTCTAATTGAGCTTTTTTGGTCTTGAATAGTCTTTTTAATTTCTGTCTTAATCCAAGAGGTAGCATAAGTTGAAAGGCGTCCTTTTTCGGGATTGAACTTCTCAACAGCTTTAATTAATCCATTGTTGCCGCCCTGGATAAGGTCTAAAAAATCAACACCTTGATTTCTGTATCGTTTAGCAATAGACACGACAAGTCTCAAGTTGCTATTGATTAGCTGTTCTCGTGCTGTAAAATCTCCTTCGGCAAACTTCGCACTTAGTTCTGCCTCTTGTTCTGCCGTTAATAATTCAAATTGATTTATCTGATTTAAGTAAATAGTAAGTTCATCTAACATAGTTCATTTCCTCCCCAAATGAGAAAAACCCTAGCGGGCTTTTCTACTTTCTTTTTCTCGGTTTTGATAGAATACTGTTAATACTACATTTTTATCATGGTATTCTTTAACTCGGACTACATATCGTCCTCTTGTGTAAACTTCAGTAATTCCATCTGCTTTACGCTCCATGCGTTTGATGTTTTTGAATTTTAACATCTCACCGATATATTTTTTTGGACTCTTTTTATAAGCATTCCATGCTCTTGGGGTCATATCTACCCTACGCTCCATCATTCGTTCTACCGCGTGATTTGTTACGATTACTTTTTTACTGAAATTCATTTTAATACACATCCTTTTCCTTAACTTATATTTATATTATATCATAGATTTTTTATAAAGTCAACACATTTTAAAAACTTTTTTTATTTTTTTAATACTGGAATAGGCTTTGCCGCCTATTCCTTCGGTAGTCTTAACATATTATCAATTAGCTTTTGCATTTCAACAGATGTTTCTTTGAGTTGTCCTGACGCTCTCAGAATTTCAAATTGAGTTCTAACTGGTAATTTTTTAAACTCGGGGTCTGTTGCTCTTTCTCTTAACATATCATTCACTCTGCGTAAATCCTCTGCCATGTCATCAATTGATTTAAACATTTTAATTCCTCCCTTAATTTATATATTTATTATATCATGGATTTTTTATTTTGTCAAATACTTTATAGAAAATATTTATTGCCGAAGGCAATAAATATTTTCCTAATTATTCATATAGTTATATTCATATAGTTATATTCATATAGTTGGTTGCTCAAATTTGAATAGGACTCCTACCCAAATTTGAATAGGACTCCTATTCAAATCTGAATAGGACCCCCTGTACTTTTTTACACTTGCCAATCTTGACAATAGCAATTAAATGTGCTATAATTACAATGTAGATATTTTATCTATAATCTAAACACATCAAAAGGAGAAGATAGAATGAAGAAAAGTTTTGTTGTTTTCAATTTAGGTTTAGCTAACAAACTAATTGAAGAAGGTTTTCGTTTACAAGGAACTGCTCCAAGCAAAAATGCACCGGGCAAACTTGTATTCTTTTTCAAAGACACTGAGACACTTCGCAAAGCTATTGAAGAACTTAAATAGCTAGAAGTATTCAACAACTATATCATCAAAGGAGAATTGAATATCATGAATGGATTTACACAATTAGACAATGATTTAGGTCGTGAAATCGGATTAACTTGTGGAAGTGGAGCTTTCCATATCTACTTCGTTTTATATAGTCATCGAAATGCTAAAACAGGAGCATGTTATCCCTCGCTAAAATTATTAGCAGAAGAGACCGGCAAGTCCTTAAGCACAATTAAAAGAGAATTACATAACCTTAGAGAAGCGGGTTTTATAGACTGGACTACCGGTGGCTATAATGAGCAAACCCAAACTAATTATGCTAACTTATACACATTTCCAAGAGCCGCAAAATGATTGGCTCTTTTCTTTTGCTTAATTTAACATACCCTTATAATCATTTTTGACATTATCCCTTTGTTCATATTTACATTATATCATAATTTATTTATATTGTCAATACTTTTTTATAAAAAAACTCACCAATAGGTGAGTTATTTTTCTTGTTCTAATTTTCGTTTAGTTTCTAATTTTGTGTTAAATACAGTTATTGTAAGATGAAGACCGTCTATATGTTCTTCCTCTTCCCAGTCTAACAATCCGCACATATTAAGAACTAATAAGCAACTATACACTTTCTTAACTTGAACATCTGAGGCGGGCAATCCGAAATACTTTGTAATTTGCCACATTTTCAATACTCTATTATCTAGCTCTTGCTCATGTAAGGCTACTCCTATCATAATATAAATCTTAACAACCATTTCACTAAAGCGTGCTAATAAAAAATTTAGGACTCCCGCTTCTGCTACAAAATAATTATTCATAGGGGCTTTAATTTTATAATAATTTCCAACTTCTTCCACTGTTCCATCTGCTACAAGAGCCTTCATTCTTGAGGTTGCCGATGGTCGAGAAATACCAAGTGCTTTTGATATTCCATTGTAAGAAGCTTTTTCTTTTGGGATATAATGACATTGTTCTGTTGAATTATAATCGCTATTGCTTACCAACCAACCAAACAACATATCTTTATAAATGTTTTTATCATCTAACATATTTTATTCCTCCTTAGCCACTACTACATATATATTATAACAC
>JAHAZJ010000161.1 GCA_018385315.1 Treponema sp.
TCTGTTGATGATTTTTTTGTTAAATATCTTGTAATTAATTCAAAAACCAATGAAATAGAAATGTATACCATTAGACTTGTAAAAGGATATAATTCAGCAAGTTTTAATGGCACAAGCAGTTTATCAGCAACAACCCATGAAAGAGTAGAACTAACAAATATTGTTAATATAATTTTCAAAAAATAAATAATATCTTTATCATGTAATGAATTAATTTCTGCAGTTTTATTAATTCCTATACCATAAATTAAAACAGAAGAAGCAAAACAAATATAATAGAAAAAAGTTCTAATATAAATCATTCGCAAGCCTCCATGTTTTTAATAATATTATATCTATTTCTAATAACAATATGAATAAATAAAATGATAGAAGAAAATAACAGGGAACCAGGAATAGAGGCTAATATTGAAAATACACTTACTTTATCTTCTGCTATTAAAACTTTTTCTATTATCTGGAAACTAGAATTAAAATAAGTAATTGTACCATATCCAAAAATGTCTCTAACTAAAAAATAAAGTATGGCGTAAATAGAAAAAGTGAATAAATGAGAAAAAGTAAATTTTAATCTTTTAGAAAGATTTTCTTCTGTTTCATTAAATAAATAGCCAAGAAAGAAAAAAGAAATAGGCATTAAAAATATTATAAAACCTAAAGTTAATGCTAATTCAGGATTCAATAAAACTAAAAATTGTCTAAAAATAATTGTAGCAGCCACAGTTACACCTAAAAGAATAACCGGAGCTTCTGTTTCTAAACTCAATTTTTTTGTTAAGGAATTTGTAAGTATTCCAATTAACATAAGAAGATTCATTTGAAGAACCAATACTAATCCATAAACAAATCTTCCAGGTGCAGGAACAAGCATTGCTAGTGCTGTTGATACAAATACATATATTGATCGTCTTTTCATACACTTACCTATCTACCAAGAATTGAAGGAATCTTGTCTTGCCAATAATCTATTCTTTGGTCAAAACTTTTGTCTTTAAATTGCAGAGCAATTCTTCCATGTAAAGAAGAAAAACCAGCAAACTCTACATCATTATCATCGTTACATATAAAAACACAAGAAACGGGTCCGTAAAGCGTGGTTACTCTTACAATAACAGCTTCTTTTACCTCTTTTGTCTGTTTGTTCATAATATTATATGCAGCAGCATTTGTTGTTATTGGATTTGAAAGCTCAATATTATCTCCAACTATCCACAAATCTTCATTTTCATTTAATACTCGATCAACACTTGTTCTAAGGCCTTTTACCCAAGATTTATTTGTTAATTTTACTGAATAAATTAGAATTACAAAAGTTACTATTAAAAAAGCAGCAACAATACCATAATTTCTAAAAAACTGTTTATATGTAAAGTTTTTCATCATTTTCCTCACTTACTCTGAACAGTTGATGAAACAAGCTTATTGACTTTTATTTCATCTTGTTTTTCTTCAATAACTCTAATCAACAAGTTCAGTACATTACAAATAAGAACAGCATAACACATTCCTACAGAAGAAGTACCACATCCCATAATAAAAAATGCTATTACACCACTGGCAAAACCATAAATCACTTTACCAATTTTTGTAACAGGACATGTTCCACACCATTGAATAATAAAAACAGCAAAAAAGACTGTACCACTTGTACAAAATGCAAGTAATAAATCTCCTTGTGCCAAAGGTCCATTTACCATAACAGGTAAAAGGAATCTAACCAAAAGTCCAAAAACTACAACAAAAATTGTTGGAATAGTTAAAGAATAACCATTATCAGCAAACAGAAAAATTGAAGAAATCAATGTTAAAAATGTAAATCTAAATGCAGGAATAATAGATTGAGAGTCCCATAAAAGCGAAATAACACCTTCTGGCAATGTGACTTTGAACCAATATAAAACTGTACTGTTTAGAATATTGCAAATTGGAGCATCAAAATCATATACAGGAAAAGCTCCAGATTTAATCAACAAAACTGATGGATTTTTAATAGAAAGAATATCTCTTGTTACCTGGAATCCTGGAAAATATGTACTACCAATAAAGCTTGCAAGAATTACTGTTACACAAATTATATTTACCCATGACTGAGCTTTATTATCAAAAATAATTCGTTCGATGCTTAATACAAGAAAACTTAATAAGAACACAACCAATGGTGGAAAAGTTTGTGGCAATAACATTCCAATGAATATTCCCTGAGTAATAAGAGGAATTAAGGTGAAAAGCTGGAATCTTTTGTTAATATAATTTAACCCATAAGCACATAAACCACCTGCAACCGATGATAAAATAACAATTAATGCACTGTAACTTTTTGTAAACAAAAGCAAAAGCATTTGGATTAAAAGCATAATTAAAATTCTGATTGATACAGCAGAATAGGATGGCTTTATAAAAAAGTATGGTTTTAATAAAACTGGAGTCTTTTTAATCTTATAATCAAAATCATTTCGCTTCATTTTACAAATTCCTTTCAAGTCTTTCTTTAAGTACGCCAATTGTTTGACACAATGGTAATCGTGCCGGACAAACAGTGTTACAAAGTCCACATTCAGTACAAACAAGGGCTGAATTTATATAATTTTCAGAAACCACATTTTTGTTGGCCATATAGTTATACAAAATATCTGGAGAAATTTTTTCAGAACAAGCATATCGACAATTTCCACATCCAATGCAGGAATAAATATGATAATCTGTAGTTTTAAAATCTGATACAAATTCAATTGATTTTACATATTTTGTAATTGGAATATCCATATTGTTTACGGTATATCCACATACAAGACCATTTATAACTACAAGAGAAGGCTGTTCTTTAAATCCACCTAACTGATCTACAATATCTCGAATTCTAAATCCGATTTTTACATCCATAAAACAAGATGCTTTTAAACAATTACCAGAAAAATGAATCAATTTACTGATTGAAGGAATACCATTAACAATTGCCTTAAAAACTTCATACATTGTTCCAGAATCAACAAACAAATCATCTTCTGAAATACTTATATTATTTGCCTTTTTAAAAGTTTTATTAAAAGCAAATGTTATCTCCCGCTTAAATCCTGCAGGATATTTTTTTGTATTCATCTCAAGAATATGGCCATTTGGAATTCTAGAAAAATATTCTACTTTTGACTTATCGAAATTTTTATCAATAACAAAAACAACTTCATTTGCATCCATTGCTTTTGAAACAATTTCAATTCCCTGTAAAATTTCATCAAAAAAGAATTTTGTATATAAGTGATCAGAAATTCTTAAAAAGTCTTCATCAAAAAATCTTATAACAAGGGATTTTTTTTCTCTTTTACTTTGGCGAAGAATCTGTTCTCCTAAAGAGGAAGGTTCATAGGAAAGAAAAGTATTGATAATACCATATTCGGTCAATTTTGTAATAATTGAAGATTCTGAAAACTTCTGCCAGTCATTAATAACATGGGGCTTTCCTGTATAGGAAAAAGAACCTCCAAGTTTAATTAGAACAGCGTTTTCAAGGTTTCCATTTGGACAGGTTTGAGAAATAATATCAATAACTTCGCCAGGAATTGGTGCATGAATTACCGCTTTATATCCATCTCCAGAAGAAGGTCTGGCAATAATATCTCCTTCATTAATTTTATCACCAGGAGAAACAAGACATTTACATGAACAATTTTTTTCGTGTGATAATGGTACAATAGCAATTTTTGGAAGATATGCACTTCCATAGAAGCTGTAATCTTTTACTTTAGTTGCTGTATCTTGTAAAGTTATCATTTCTTACCACCCTTTTTAATAATAGCTGAAAAATCAATAAAAAGTAACACACAAACAGAAATTATCATCATAATTATTGTAAAAATATTTACGCTATAACTACTGGAAGCTGTATACCCAAATTTTTTTTCAGTACCCTGAGATTTCAATACCTGTTCAATGGAATAAAAATCTAAATTATCAATAGATTCTATAATTTCGTTTTTATATTCCTGATTATAATTTTGAACAATATCTATTTTTTTAATTTGTCCATCCTGTATTTTATATTCAGGGTAAGACACTTTATTTTCATTTTCATTTTTATTAATAGATTTGTAAGGAAGAGTTTTTATATTCCAAGTCCATTTTGCATAATCATCAAGATTAGAAAGATTCTTTGAAACAATATTTGATTCACCAGGCAATAAAACTTTGGCAAACTGACCATTAAAGGAAGCTGTTGAATTCAAAACAAAATAACCAAAAACACAAATAACAGCTAAAGTTGAAATGATAGAAACCTGTTTTAATTTTCCAGCATAGATAGAAATCTGTCTTGCATTTCTAATCATAAGGAAAGTATATGTTTGATTTTTTATAATTCCATCCTGTTTCATTTTTATGCAATACAAAAAACCAGCATTTACAAGAACAGTCATTAATGCAAATACACCAGAAAGCCAGGAATTTGCAAAAGGTAAAATAAGGGCCATTATTGAAAACAGATAAAAATCAATACTATGCAAAATTTTCTTTACAGCACCAGTTCTTTGCCACAAATTTGTAATCATAAAGAAAATAAGCAAAATAAATATTCCACAAATTGAACAGCTATAAAAGGGATTTGTAAGAGAAAATACAAGGGGAAAAATTAAAGTTGGAAAATATATTGATTTCTTTTTTGAAAAAAGAAGCAGAATCAATGCAATTAATAAAACAAATACTGGAAGAACAAAAGGATATGAGAATGAACTGTCAATTCCAGCGGCAATGCCTTCCTTATTTAATTTTTTTATTAATAGATTTACATTTTCTTTATAATCATTTGGAACATAAAATAATTTATATTGCTTGGCTGAATCATAAAAATAATTTTCTCTTAAATTTAAATATTCCGAATTCTGATTATTTATATTTAATGTAAACAAAGTTTTTTCAACAGAATTCTTTAAAAACATAAGAGGAACTCTTTGCTTTTGGAGACAAACATATTCTTCAATTTCAAACTGATTAAAACCGTCAATAATAAACTGCTCATCAGTTTCTACTGGAACATATATTACAGTATAACACTCCCATAATTTTCCACTAGGGACTGTTCTAAATTGATACATTAAAAATGCAGTAAGAAGAGAAAAAATTAAAATGCCAACTTTTTTTATTAAGTTCATTAAATATATGCCTTATTTTAAAAGTGTAAATGCAAGGCCAACAATAAAACCCAGTAAACAACCAAATATAACTTGAATTGGAGTGTGACCATTAACTTCTTTTATTGGAGTATATTCATCTATCATGGCTTTTTCTTTAAGAGAAGCACCAATTTCATTAATCTTTTTTGCCTGAATTCCGCTGGCTCTTCGAACACCAAAGGAATCTCTAACAACAACTAAAAGAAAAACAAAGGAAATAAAAAATACATCTGAATTTAGTCCATTACGTATAGCAATAGTGGTACATAATGAAGTTACCAAAGCAGAATGACTAGAAGGCATTCCTCCTGTTCTCCAAAATAATAAGTCAACCAACTCCCCTGCAGTTTTTACCTTTGACTTTAATAAATTTATTAATGTCTTTATAAATTGAGCAAGAAACCAGCTTGTTAAACCCGCTAAAAAAGTTGGATTTGATAAAAATGCCTTAAACTGAACACCAATTCCTGTTAACATAATTCTATTCCATTTTACTATATCTCTTGATTTTACCATTAGAATGTTTTTTTTACTAGTACTAATTCTTGCTTATTTTTTTTATTTAATTATTATATAAATAAATGGATTTTACAGAATTTAAAACTGGTCAGGATGATATAAACAGAAGAGCAGATAAAGTAATTAAAAAAATTTTAACAAATCAAAATCTATCAGCAATTTATAAAGCAATGAGAAAAGGTTTAATTAAAATTAATGATACAAAAATTAAACCTGAACAGTTAGTTTGCGAAAATGACATTATAAAAGTTGCTTCATTTCTGATTACTTCACCAGCTTCCAAATCAACTTCTAAGGATTTTGAAAAAGATAATACTGAACTACTCTCCTTTGTATATAAAAACAATGACATAATATTCTTAAATAAACCTTATGGTATTCTTGTTCAAAAAGCATCAAAAACTGATGTAAGTTTAGATGATTGTGTAAAAGCTTACTACAAATCAATCACCAAAGAAGCTTCTTTATCTTTTTTACCAGGTCCTTTGCACAGACTAGATAAAAACACTACAGGCTTAATTGCTTTTTCCTGGAGTATAAAAGGTGCTCATTGGTTTTCTCAAAACATTCAAAGTCATGATATAAAAAAAATATATATTGGAATTGTTGAAGGCATTTTGAATGAAAAAGAAATCTGGCAAGATTCCATTTCTAAAAATTTTGAAAAAGAAAAAAAATTTCAGACAGTTTCGGTTTCATCAGCAGATAATACAAACGCATATACTACAGCAACACCAATAAAATATGGAACCTACAATAATCATCCAATTACAGTTGTTGAATTTAATATCAAAACCGGAAAAACCCACCAAATCCGGTCTCAATCAGCATTTCACGGCCACCCTCTTTTAGGCGACACTGCTTACGGTGGAAAAAAACAAAACTTATCCAGAGAATATTTTTTACATGCCCAGACAATTTTTTTCCCAAAAAACAATCCCATAAATTTACCGGAAAAAATTGAATGTCCCTTACTTTCTGATATGCAAGATTTTATAACAACAACTTGTGAATAAAAAAAACATAAGATATAATTTTCATTATGAATAATATTTTCGAAAAACTCTTACAAAATATTAAACCAATTTATGTTTATGCTCTTGTGGGTGAAAGTGGAACTGGTAAAAGCTTCAGATCTAAATTACTTGCAGAAGAATATGGTATTCACGCAATAATTGATGATGGTTTATTAATTATTGATGAAAAAATTGTTGCAGGCCATTCTGCTAAACGAGAAAAAACATACATGGGAGCTGTAAGAGCGGCTTTGTTTGATGATAAAGAACAAAGGGATGAAGTTGCAAAAGCTTTAAAAAAATCTCATATTAATAAAATTCTTCTTTTAGGTACTTCCGAAAAAATGGTATCTAAAATTGCAATGCGATTACAGCTTCAGCAACCACAGAAAATTATACATATAGAAGAAATTGCATCAAAAGAAGAAATTGAAAAAGCAGTAAAATCACGTCAAGTTGAAGGAAAACATGTTATTCCAGTTCCTTCAATTGAAGTTCAGAAAACATATCCTCAAATTTTTTCAAATTCAGTTCACGACTTTTTCAGCAGCAAAAATATTTTTAAGAAAAAAACAGGTAATGCACAGAAAATGATTGAAAAATCTATTGTTCAACCTGAATTTTCTAAAAAAGGCAGAATTGAAATTTCAGAAGCAGCACTTACTCAAATGGTAATGCATTGTGTACAGGAATGTGCTCCTGATGTAAAAATCAAAAAGATTTCAATAAAAACAAATGCACGGGGATACCGTCTTCTTGTAACAATTGATGTGCCTTTTGGAACCCAATTAACTGGTAAAGTTCATAAGCTTCAGCAATATATTATTGATAAAATTGAAACCTTCACTGGCATACTTATTGAAGAAGTAAGCATCATTATTGATAAAATCACAAAGGTAGAACAACCTCCAGTAAATACGGAAGAGAATTCAAAATCAAAAAACGATATATCTAAACTTGAATTTATGAAAAGAACTCTGGCAAAATCACGAAAAGACAAAAATTAATTTTTACTTTCTGAGTTTTTTTGCCGGTAATACTTTTGATGGTACACCAATATCTTTAAGAACATTTTTTATTGCAAACTCCAATTCCCTTCTCTGAGGATTCATTGGAAGAATAAAATTTCTACACTCAGTCCATGTTCTAGCATAAAGTTCATTTGCAGATGTTTTTAATTCAATTTCTTTTTTCCAATCTGTTAAACTTAAAATAAAATCGTAGATTAAATAATATAATTTTTTTCCAAGTCTACAATCAGGTTCTGTTTTTACAAGATTGTCCAAAGCAGTAAGACTATTAAAATAGTTTAAGCCATATTTTTTACTAGATGCCATAATTGATGCTGCTGAAGGCTGAAGATACATAAAAACACCGGTTTCAACAGTTCCCTGTAAAATCTTATGGGCATACCCACTATTAATAATCTTTAATAACTCTTCGGTTAAACGGGATGGAGATATTTGTGATAAAAGAACGGCAGACTGCTTAATTTTTCTCTTTAATGCATAAGACATTTTAGCATTTGTAGTGGCTGAATATTTTATTGCACGTAACATACGAACTGGATCTTCAACAAAAATTGATTCCATTGGAATAACAGCTCTAATCACATGCTTTTTTATATCTTTCATTCCATTTACATAATCGATTACCTGTTCAGTTGTTGGATCGTAATACAATGCATTAATTGAAAAATCTCTTCTTAAAACATCCTGATCAATTGTTCCAAATTCATTACCAACAGAACCTTCTGCATTAGAACGAAAAGTGCTTACTTCAAAAATCTTGGTTCCAAAAACCACATGAACAAGTCTAAATCGTTTTCCAATTATACGGGAATTTCTGAAAATACGTTTTATTTTTGATGGAGTAGCATCTGTAACAATATCAAAATCTTTTGGAGCTTTTGTTCCAACAATCAAATCCCGAACAGCTCCACCAACAATATATGCAGTATATCCAGATTCTTTTAGACGATGGATAATTTGGAGAGCATCTTTATCAATATTTTCAAGTGGAATTTTATGTTCTTCTTTTGTATATACAACGGCTTTCTTTACAAGCTTACCGTTTGAGTCTGTTCCATATCGATATAACACAATGTTTTTATTATTCCTATTTTTTATTTTCAGTCAAGGTGGTTGAAATCCAGTTTATTATATCACTTTCAACTTCCTCTTTATTTATCTCGTTAAGAGGCTCATGTCTTGCACCTTCGTATTTTTTTACTGAAATATTTTTAATATTATTCTTTTTATAAATTCTAATTAATTTTTCAATTGTTTTACCATAAGAGCCCACAGGATCTTTTGTTCCATAAATAAATAAAATTGGCAGGTTTTTGTTAATTTTTTTAATATTTGAAGATTTATGAATCTTGTTTAACAAGGATGTCATATCATAATAAAATGAAGCCAGTAAGGGAATTCCACACCAGTTATCCATTTCATACATCTGAACACTTAATTCATCTCTAGACAACCAGGCATTTTTTCCCCCATTTTCAATTCCTTTGTTGTAAGAACCAAAGGCTAATTTTTCGAGAAGCTTCACATATTTATTGTTTCCAGAAAAAGCTTTAATTATTTTTACAATAAATTTTGATGCACCAATCATTAATCTTCTAGGTCCTGCAGTACCACAAAGAATACAAGCATCTACAGTATCACCGTAATTTTCAATAAATCCCTGAGTAACAAATGAACCAAAAGAATGTCCCATTATTACAACAGGAACACCAGGATAATCTTTTTTTACAGCTTCTGTAATTTCATGTAAATCTTCAACAACAATATCATGCCCATTTTTATCAGCAATTTTTCCCATTAATCCTGTGCCATTCTGCTGGGCAATTTCCCCAGTTTTACCATGCCCACGCATATCAAAGGCATTAAGAATATAACCATTATCGGCAAGAATAGAACCAAATCTATCGTAACGTAAAGAATGCTCACTTAATCCGTGATGCAATTGAATAATTCCTTTAATTTCTACATCAGAATCAGGAATCCATCTATTAATCCAATGTTCAAATCCATCTTTTGTTTTAAGAGAAAAACTCTTTAACTGCATAATATTACCTCACGAACTGATTTTTTGTTATGTATATTTTTTTCCAATAAAATGTTAGATTATTAGATATGGAAATCAAAACAGTTACAACAGAAAAATTTTTATTTGGCGGAAACTCACTTGCAAAAATAGACAATAAATCAGTGTTTATTCCCTATGCAATTCCAGGAGAAACCTTATCTATAAATATAGTACAACACAAAAACGATTATGACAACGCAGAAATTATTGAAATAATTAATCCATCAGAACACAGAGTTACTCCACCTTGTAAATATTATGGTATTTGTGGTGGTTGTAATATGATGCATATTGATACAGATTATCAACATGAATTGAGAAAACAAATGCTTACAGATACCTTTGCTCAATTTAAGATTGATGTGTCAGATAAAATAGAAATTATTAAAGCAGAAGATTATAACTACAGATCTCGCTTTCAATTTACAAACGGCGGGCTATCTCAAAAAAACACAAATAATATTATTAATATTGAAAATTGTTTATGTGCTGATAAAAATATAAATAACTTTCTTCAGAATACAGAATTTTCTAAACGACCAAAAGGACGGATTCATATTTTTGGCAGTGATAAAATAATTTCTGATGAAAAAATAAAAATTGAAACAAATAATCAAAATGATAGAAATTCAGGAATAAGACTAAAAGGAAAAGGAAAAATCAAAAAAGTAAAAGAAAATCATTATTTTTCTGGAACAATTCTTTCTCCTGAAAACCAAATTACAGTTAAATTAAATAATAAAAACATTACTTTTGATGTTAGAGGATTTTTTCAGTCAAATCTTACTGTTTTTGAAAAAGTCCTGACTCTAATTTGCAATTCACTTCCAGAAGGAAATTCAGTTTTAGACATGTATAGCGGATGCGGATCTATTTCAGCCTTCCTTGCAGATAAATTTAAGCATGTTACTTTGGTTGAGCATAACAGAGACGCAATTGTTTTTGCAGAGCAGAACATGGCTGGAACCAATCATAAAAGCTTTGGTTTAAGTGGTGCTTCCTGGGTAAAAACCTGTGCACCTTCTCTTCCACCCTTCGACGCTTGTGTAGTAGATCCTCCTCGTTCAGGAATGGAAAAGGAAGTTTTAGAATACCTGTGTAACAGCAAAATTCCTTTTATTAGATCACTTTCTTGTGATCCAGTTACCCATGCCAGGGATGCAGAAAAACTTATTAAAGCAGGATACAAATTAGAAAAATTATATTTATTAGATTTTTACCCACACACAAGTCATATCGAAAGTCTTGCAATCTTTAATCTGGAGATTTAGTATTAATTTAATGAAAAAGTTTGTTTTATCAGTTTTATTACTATTCTCTTTATGTATTAATTCATTTTGTCAGGAAGTATTAAATTCCATGAATGCGTCCTGGCAAAGAGTAATACCAGGAGAATTAATATGCGAACCTCAGCAAACATCATATGGCTTTTCATTAATTACGGATTCCAGATATTTAATTGCTTATTCAGGAACAGGAACACTTTTATGGGATAAGCCTTTAAAACGTGGTTCAAAACCATTTTACACAGTACTTCCTGACGATTTTTTTGCAGTAGTAACAAACAATGGAAAACGATTAAGTTTACTTAATCCAAGCGGCAGTGAAATATGGAGTTGGGATCAGGAACTTCCAATTACAGAAAAACCATTTCCAGGCCGAGATGGCAGATTTTTTGTGCGAAACGAAAATGCTATCTGGTGTTACGGTATAAATGGAATCAGAAAATGGTTTTTGGAAACACCAGCATTAAACAGTATTCCTGCACAAGAATTACCAGATGGAAGCATTGTTGTCTTTTTAAAACAATTATACGATGGAAAAACAAAAGGTTTACGAATCTCTCCTTTTGGAGAAATTATGGAAGAAATTCTTTTTTCCGGAGAAGTTTATTCTACAGTTTCTTGTGATGAAGGTATTTTACTATCTTTTACAAATGGACTGGCAGGTTTATTTTCGCTACAAAATAACAAAGCAAAAAATAAATGGATTTTATCAAACAAAAGTTCCACAACAAAATGTACAAATAAATTTGTTTTATCAACAGATAAATCAAAAGTTATTTTTATTGTAAATAATGGAAGCTCTTATACAATCAATTTAATAAATCTTTCAAAAGGAGAAATAATTTCTTCCTTTGAAATAAATGCACCTTCAGGAGATACAACCTGTATTTATAACAATCAGGGAATTTTTATAACAGATTCAAAAACAGCCTGGTTCTACAATCTGAATGGCATTGAAATATGGTCTGGAACTTTTCCTGCAAAAACAAAAAACTCAAGTTGGAATTACTTTACTTATACGCCAGATAACTATCTAATAATTTTTGACACATCATGGACCGCTAATGCATTCAGAACTGTACAAAGTCTTCAAAAAACAGATATTTCTATATCAAGAAAAAATTACAATAGCTTTTACAATATAAATACCATGCTTTTTGATAATGCTTATATGCCTGTTAAAATAAATGACGAATTTGCCAGTGAAAAACGACTGAATGACATAAGCAAAGGAGATTATGGCAAAAAAGAAATTGAATGGATTTCTATGCTTTTAAGCGGACTATATGCAAAGCAGCAGTTTGAAAATCCTGTAAAAGATAATCTTGGCACAAAAACACAATTAAATGTTTTTCAAAAAGATGCTGCTGGTTATGAATTAATGCTAAATCAGATTCCTATTTTTGGCACCGACACTTTTGTAAAACTTACAGCCAGCATGTTAAAAAACGAAAAAGATAAAGCAAATATTAAAGTTCTTCTAAATGGAATAATTTTAAACGGTTATGATCCTGATGCAGAAATATTAAATTCCCTTTATTTACTTTCAAGACGAATGCCTGAAAAAGAAGATACAATTTTAATTGAAATCTGTGATGCCATTTATTCTTTGTGTTTATTTAATGGACGTCCAGCTTTTTATGCAAAAGGAAAAGAAATTTTAAGCACATTTTTATATCCAAAATACAGTTCAAAAACAAGAAGCTACGCAAGAACTGTTTTTAAAAAGATTTCAGATTTAGATTTATAAATTCAGTAAAAACACTTTATTATGGTAAATAAAAGACTTTTATGTTATAATTTAATTAACTATTTTAAAAAGAAGGCGGAATTATGAAAAAAATTACATGTCTTTTACTCATTTCACTTTTATCAATTTCATCAATTTTTTCTCTTGAAGTTGATAAAAACGAATTAAACACAACTGGAAACGAAATAATTGAATTTATTAACTACACAGGACCTCACAAAGTTATTGATTCTGCACAAGCTATTAAAGAAATTGGTTCTGATTTAGGAAAAGATATTTCACTTTCTGTATCTTCTACAAATGGTTCAAACGAGAAGTATTATGTAGTTCATTCTGTAACATCAGAATCTAAAGATCAACTTGATGCAGATATTATTTACATTGGAAGTTCCGCAACTGTTGACCATGTTGATAACTTAAGAAGAATTATTAGTGGATATTTACAGTCTGCCTATAATTATTCTGAAAAAGATGCAAACACACTTGCCGTATTTATTACAGTTTACAATGCAGTTTATCGAGGTAAACTTGACACATTCAAATCAAAATATACAGAAGATGTTGTTAAAAATCTTTCTTCAGAAAACTGTGGTCTTTCTACAAATTATAAAGATTGGCCTGGAAAATCGGAAATTGTTATTCCTTTATTTGATGTAAAAAATGGTGGACTTTCAACTGTAGATACCTCGGTTATTGCAGATTCAAAAGTTGTTGATTCTATGCAAGAAGATGAAGATAGAAATATTGACAGTCGAAAAGACATGGTGGACTTAAAAGAACGTGAAGCTGATGAATCTTCTGAAAAAGCACAGGAAGCCCAAAAAGAAGCGGTTCAGGAACAAAAAGTTCTAAACGAAACAAAAAAAGAAGCGGAAGAAGCTAAAAAAGAGGCCGAAGAAGCAAAGAAAGAAGCTGAAGAAGCTAAAAAAGTAGCAGAAGAAAATCCTAACGATAAAAAAGCACAGGAAACTGCAAAAGAAGCTGAAAAAAAGGCTGAAGAGGCAACAGCAAAAGCAGAAGAAAAACAACAGCAGGTTGAAGAACAACAGAAGAAAACAGATGATGCTAAAGAAGCTGCAAAGGAAGCACAAGAAATTGCTGATAAGAAGCAGAATGAAGCCCAGACAGAACGTAAAGAAATTGCTCAAGATCAGCAGGAAATCCAGCAGGAAAAGATTGCTGAAGCAAAAGCAAATACTGAATACGGAATTATCATTGTTGACGAAGAAAACCTTCTTTCACGTCTTGTAAAATTTAATTCCGACAATGGTGAAATCATTAGAAAGTCCCCAGTTGCTGTAATTAGAAACAGAACAATTTTTGAAGTTGGAAGCGAAGGTTCTGAACAATTTATTTCTGTAGCTGGTGATAATGCTGGAAATGGAACTATAAAACTTGTTCTTATGGATCAGGATAACATGGAAATTACAAGAGAAAGTAATGAAACATTATCAGAGGATTCTGTATTAGTAAAAGATGGTGATGACTATTACTGTGTAATTGATGACAACGGTAAATGGGTTGTTGCAAAATATAATGCTGAACTTTCTCTCAGATACAAATCTTCTATTGCAGTAAAAAGTTCTACACCAATTACAATAACTAAATCTGGAGTTGTTGTAACAGATTCAACTGGACAGTTAATGTTATTGTCAAAAACAGATCTTTCAGCTATTACAAAGAAAAGTTCTGGCAAATATAGTGATGCAAAATAATTATTAAATGGTTTAAAAAACAATTAATATTTAATAAAGGGATTGAGTATTTACTTCAGTCCCTTTTTTAATAACTGGAGGAACACTTATGGATATTACATCATTAAACGGAGAATGGAAGCTTACAGGACCTAAAATTGACTGTAGCATTACTCTCCCAGGGGATGTACATTCAGCTTTAATTAAAAAAAATCTTATTCCAGATCCTTATTACGGTAAAAACGAATCTGAATTATTATGGATTGGAAAAAGCCAATGGATTTTTGAAAGAGAATTTGACTATATAATTAAAAAAGGAACAAAATCAATTCTTGAATTAAAACAAGCTGACACTTGTTTTACAGTTTATATAAATGGCTGCATTGCAGGAAAAGGTGAAAATCAATTCAGACGCTATAGATTTGATATAACCGAGTATTTAAAAGATGGAAAAAATAAAATCAAATTTGTTTTCGATTCTGCTGAACTTACAGGAAAAGAAAAATATGAAAATCTCCCTTATCCTGTTCCATTTGCAGAATATGACAACTGTTCCCCTTACAGAAACATGATTCGTAAAACACAGTGTCATGGTGGATGGGACTGGGGTCCAAATATTATGCCTATTGGTATATATGAAGATATTATTATTGAAAATGTGGCCGATGGTTTATTTGACAGTGTATGCGTAAACTATGAACATTCAAAAAATAACTGGAAAGCTTATATAACAATTGATTTTACCTCTTATATTAAAGGTCAAAAAACTTTTAGTGCAATTTTATCTGGTCCAGATATTGAAACAAAAAAAATTGATACAACAGTTTCCTTAGAATACGGACATAATTCTATAACAATTGTTATTCCAGTTTCAAATCCAACAGTTTGGAAAACAAGCGGAGAATTAAAACAGGAAGGTCTTACACAAAATGTTTTATATGACTTGCTCATTAAAGAAAATGATTCTGTAAGTGGTGAAAAAATAATTAATAAGAAGATTGGTTTTTCAACCCTTAAAGTTATATCAGAAAAAGACAATTCTATGGGTAAAGAAGGCCGCTCCCTTTATTTTGAAAACAATGGTCATAAAATCTTTTCAAAAGGTGTAAACTGGATTCCAGTTGATGTGATTCCATCCCGATGTACAAAAGAACGCTATGAATATTTAATAAAATCATCCTTTGATGCAAACCTTAATACCATTCGTGTTTGGGGGGGCGGTATGTATGAAAATGATGTTTTTTATGATTTATGTGATAAGTATGGAATTATTGTCTGGCAAGATTGTATGTTTGCTTGTTCACTTTACCCTACTACCCCAGATTTTTTATCTGAAGTAGAAGAAGAACTAGAATATCAGATTCCTCGTTTACAATCCCATCCATGTATTGGCATTTGGTGTGGTAATAACGAAAACTACGGAACAATTAACTGGTTCCCAGAAATAAGGGACCAAAGAGACCGTTACTTAATTGATTATGACCGGCTTAATTACAGTACAGTTGGATATAAAGTAAAACAACTTGATCCTGTAAGACAGTTCTGGCCAAGCTCCCCATGTGCAGGTCCAGATGATTTTGCAGACAACTGGCATTCAGATTCAATGGGTGATATGCACTTCTGGTCAGTATGGCACGAAAAGAAAAATTTTGATGCTTATTTATCTATTAAGCCTAGATTTGTTTCTGAATTTGGATATGAATCATTTCCTTCACTAAAAACAATCAAAAGTTTTGCAAAAGAAGAAGATTTTAACTTCACAAGCCCTGTAATGGAATATCATCAACGGTCTGGAACAGGCAACACAATTATGTTGGAAATGTTTAGTCGCTATTTTCGTTTTCCAAACGGCTTTGAAAATATGATTTATCTTAGTCAAGTACAGCAGGCAATTGCAATTAAAACTGCAGTAGAATACTGGAAAACTCTGGCACCACACTGTCTGGGTGCAATAATATGGCAACTTAACGATGTTTGGCCATGCCCTTCCTGGTCATCTATTGAATATAATGGTCACTGGAAGCTTTTACATTACGAAATTCAGAAATTCTTTAATAATATTTCTATTTCCACTTACAATAAGGATGGAAATTCAAAAATATTTGTATGCAATGAAAATTTCTCAAAAATAAAAGCCCAATATACAATTAAATTCATAAAATATGATGGTTCCCAATATAAGAAATCTATTACAAAATCAGTAACCTTATTACCAGAATCTGTAACAGAAATATTTTCACAAGCTTATGACGAAAAAGATAAATCAAACAATGAATATTTTATATATGTTCAATTGACATCTTGTGAAAGTGATAAAAACTTTCAATGTGAAAATACATTATTCCTAAACACATATAAACAATGTGAGATTAAGAAAAATGAGATAACAAAATCTATCTCAGAAAAAAATGGTATTTTTGAAATTGAGCTATCATCTGAATTGCCAGCATTTTTTGTTTCTATTGATACAGGAAATTTTGAAGGTCGCCTTTCATCAAACATGTTTACCCTTTTACCTAATGAAAAAAAGATTATTACTTTCTGTCCTGATTCAAAAATTAATATTAATGATTTACGAAAAGAATTGAAAATTTTTGATTTAGGTAACGCCACATTGTAATATATAAAAATCTTAAAAATAATAAACCCCTTCTGCAATAAAAATCTAATGTATTTTGCAGAAGGGGTTTTGTTTTCTTTATTCTTCACCTTTATAATTTTCAAATTTACTGTAGGCTGGAACAAACATAATCTTTATATCACCTGTTGGACCGTTACGTTGTTTTGCAAGAATAATTTTTGCTTCCTGAACTGGAGCCTCTTCCTTTAAACGCTCTCTATGCAAGAACATAACAACATCAGCATCTTGTTCAATAGAACCAGAACCACGTAACTGAGCGAGGTTTGGCTCCTGCCCTTCTGCATCACGAGCAACCTGGCACAAAACAACAATTGGAATTTCCAATTCCCGTGCCAAGGCTTTTAAAGATTTTGAAATCTCAGATATCTGTTCCCAAGTTTCCTTTTTGTTATCATCAGTTGAAATTAAACCAATGTAATCTATAAAAATAATTTTTACATGATCATTTGCAACAAGACGTCTGGCCATTGCTCTTAAATCAAGTAAACGCATATTAGGAGTATCAACCGTGTATAAAGGTGCTTCAAACCATCTTCCAGCTGCATCCTGAATTTTTTTAATATCATCGATTTTAAGCATACCAGAGCGCATTCTAGACATATTTACTCTAGCTTCTTGAGACAAAATACGCATACCAATTGACTCATAGGGCATTTCAAGAGAAAAGAAGCCACAAGGAATTTTTTTCTCTAAAGCAATATGCTGCATCATTGAAAGAGCAAGAGCAGTTTTACCAATAGAAGGACGAGCACCAATAATAATTAATTCAGAATTCTGAAATCCAGATGTCATTGTATCAAGATAAGCAAAACCAGAAGGAATACCTGTAAACTGGTTTTTATTTTTATATCGTGAATCAATAATTTCAATTTCACGAATCATAATATCTTTAGCTTTATGAACAACTGTAGTATCATTTTTTTCTGTTAAAGCAAAAATTTTCTGTTCGGCTCCATCAAGAAGTTCACCAGTATCTCTATTTAATTCATATGCAGATGCTCTTAATTCAGAAGAAATTCTAATTAATTCTCTTCGTGCGGCTCTATCAAGCACCATATTCGAATAATATTCAATATTAGCAGCGGAAGGAACTGTATCTGTTAATGAAGCAATATATGCAGTTCCACCAGCTTGTTCAAGTTTTTTATCAACAGTAAGTTCGTTTATAAGAGAAAGCGTATCGCCCTGAACATTCTTTTTATACAATTTAAGCAGGGCATCATAAATAATCTGATTTTGTAATGAGTAAAAATGTTCTGATCTTAATTTAGAAACAACATCAGCCATAGAAGTCCAATTTAACAAAAGTGCACCTAATACAGCCTGCTCAGATTCAACATTGTTTGGTGGAACTTTATCAATTAAAGATGCATCCATTATATACTCCATTTATAATAAGTTGGAAAAAAAAGCCGGCACTTAAAACAAGTTCCGGCTTCATAAAAGTACTAATTAATTAGATTAGTTAGCAGCTTCTTCTTTTGGTTCAGCTTTTGCAGCAGCCTTTTCTTTAGCAGCAGCTTTATCTTCAGCAGTTTCCTGTGCTTTTACAACAACATGGATTTCAGCTGTCTGTGCTTCATAAAGTTTGATTGTTGCTTTGTATGTACCAACAGTTTTAATTGTAATACCTGCAAGTTCGATTCTTTTTCTTTCAATTTCAAAACCAAGTTTTGCAAGAGCATCAGCAATTACGTGTGTTGTAACAGCACCGTAAAGTTTACCATTTGCTCCAGCTGGCATTTCAACAACAATTGATGCAGCTTCAAGTTTTTCTTTAAGGCTAGCAGAATCTTTTCTTTTCTGTTCTTTTCTAGCTTCAATTTCAGCTTTTCTAGCTTCAAACATCATTACTGTAGCTTCATTGTAAGGTACAGCAAGATTACGTGGAAGAAGGAAGTTACGAGCATAACCATTAGCAACGTTTTTTACATCGCCTTCTTCACCAAGTGCTTTAACGTCTACGTTAAGAATTACTTTCATTTTTCAAGCTCCTCTTTATTTAAATACGGTGCGTCACCAGGAGTTGGATCGTACCGTACTGTTTAATATTTTAATTAGTCTGCTACGTATGGAAGAAGACAAATTGCTCTAGCACGTTTAATTGCTTTTGCAACTTCACGCTGGTGTTTTGCACATGTACCAGTAATACGACGTGGGAGGATTTTACCTCTTTCTGTCATATAACGACGCAAAGAATCAGCTTCCTTGTAGTCAATTTTTGCTTTGTTTGCACAGAAGCGACAAACCTTTTTGCGGAAGTATGTTTTAGCCTTTGAACGACCATCACGATCATCTTCACGACCTTCGTTTTCTGCAGTAACTTCATTCATTGAAGCTTCCTGAGACATCATATCCTGTTTTTCTTCCATTTCTTTCATTTCTTCAGACATATTTATCTCCTAATATTAGAATGGGATATCTTCTGGGAAATCATTACCAGTATCACCGTATGAATCCTGATAGTTATTTGAATAAGAATTTTGAGTTGGAGCACTGTTAATCTGCTGGAATCTTGGAGCACCCCCAGAAGGTTGACTTCCTTCAGACTTTCCACCAAGTAACTGTACATTATTAGCAACAATTGTTACTTTACTCATTTTTTGACCGTCTTTTTCCCAACGATCCTGTTTCAAATAACCTTCTACACAAATCTGCTTTCCCTTTAATAAATAAGGTTTAAGATTTTCAGCAGTTTTGCCCCAGATTGTTACATCAAAATAGTTAACTTCCTCAACCCACTGTTCACCATTTTTACGACTTCTATTAACAGCAATACTCACATTTGCTCTTGCCTGTCCATTTGCAACATAACCAAAGCTTCTTTCATCTTCGCCCAGGTCTCTTGTAAGTCTACCAATAAGAACAACATGATTTAAATCTGTCATTTTGAACTCCTTAATGATTCAGTGTTGAAGTTATCTTAGTTTTTTTCGTTCAGTTTAACAAACTGATATTTTAAAATGTTCTGGTTGATTTTGAATTCTTTGTCAATTTCAACAAGTTTTGCTGGATCAAGCTTCATTGTGATAAGAACAAAGTGTCCTTTTCTGTTTTTCTTGATTTCGTAAGTAAGATCGCGATCACCGAATACTTTTTCAGATTCGATTTCTGCACCGAATTTTGTGAGAGTGCTTTTTACGTCTTCAGCACCTTTCTTTGACTTTTCATCTTCAAGTGGATAAATTGTCATAAGTTCATACTTTTTCATAAGTATCTCCTGAATTTTTTTTCTGTTAGTTTTTTCTTTATATAAACTAATCAGAAGTAATCGGAGGACAGTAATACAACCTGATAATCAACGATTTCTGATTGCAAAATAAAAGCTATAAAAGCTTTTATTCCTCCTTATGGTCTAAGGAAATTCTTGTTACAGAATTCCAAGGGGTGTTTTATCACTATACATAAAAATTGGGATAAGGTCAATATTGCCCGTTTCTTCTTTATAATATATAATTATTTTATGTTATTCAAATTTTCAAAGAAATCCCTAAGCTATATTTTTTCTATTTTTATTTTACTTTCTTATCCTGCTTATGCAAAAGATGTAATTACATTACCTAAAATAATTGAAAATAAAATATCACAATTTCCTGCAACAAAATCAAGCTGGTATATTAGAAAAGCCAGTGGTTCTAAAGCTGGAAAAGTTATTTATGGTCCATTTGAAAATAAAGAACAGGCACTTTGTGTTTGGATTTATTTAAACCTTCAGGAAAATAATAGACAATGTATTTCAAAAAATGAAAGCTTTATTACAAAAAGTCCTTCTGTTTTTTATAAAAAAGAATGTGACTATCTTAAATCACAAATTGCTGAATACGGAATGGATGCTGTTTTAGATAAATATTTTTTTGATATAGATTTTGAAATTGAAGAACAACCAGCATTAACTCAAGCCTTTGAAAATCCACAGTTGGAAGTACCACAGATTGAAGAAGCTGTAACAGAAAATGAAGAAGCTGTAACAGAAAGTGAAGAAACTGTAACAGGAAATGAAGAAGCTGTAACAGAAATTGCAACCGATTCTGAGCTTTTACAAGAAGCTGAATCTATTGTAACAAATGAGTTAATTGATTCACCAGAATTAGAAGTTGTTCAAGAAGAAAAAATTGAACCTGTTATTGTTACTGAGGAAGTTAAAGAAGAAATAATTGAACCTGTTATTGGTACTGAGGAAATTAATGAAGAAACTACTAGAATATCTGAAAATTATTCAATTATAGAAAATTCCGAATCTTTACCTGCAGAATCTGTATCCCGCTATAAAAAAGAATATTTACAGGATTATGCTCCAATAAAAACGGCACCACTTCCTGTTGAAGAAGAAGAAATTATTGAATACATAATTGAAAACCCAAATCAGACTGACGATAAAGGAAGAACTTTATTAATGAAAGCCTGTGAAAATGGAAATGATTGGGAAATTGAAAATCTATTAAAGTCTGGTGCAGATGTAAACTTAAAGGATAATGATGGATGGACAGCACTTATGTATGCTGTTCGTTATCAGCAAAATGTATCAACTGTAAAAAGTTTGATTAATGCAGGGGCAAATATAAAAGAAAAAAATGAATATGATCTTTCTGCATTATTAATAACTGCCACCTATAACGATAATCCTGAAATATTAAAACTTCTTACAGCTAGTTATTCAATTTCTGAAAAAGAACTTTTACAGGCATTTATTATGGTTTTAAGCAGTAATACAGGAAGTGAATACTCCACAATTGCAAAAGTAAAAATTTTTATTGATGCGGGAATTCCATTGAATGTATTTTATCAGGGAAAAACACCCTTAATGTATGCTGCAGCTTTTTCGAAATCAACAAGTGTAATTAAAATGCTTTTACAAAATGGTGCACAAACACAAATCAGATCTATAGATGGAAAAACTGCTTTCGATTATGCAAGGGAAAACAAAGCTCTTACCCAGGATGAATATTATTGGGCATTAAATCAAAAATAGACAGGTTATAAGATGAGAATAACAGGTGGTAAACTAAAAGGAAGAATTATAAAATGTCCAGAGGGAGTTATTAGACCAGCTATGGACAGAATGCGAGAATCAGTTTTTTCAATTCTGGGAGACTTATCTGGAAAATCCTGGTTAGATTTGTTTTCTGGCTCTGGAACAATTGCAATTGAAGCTGTATCCCGGGGTGCCTCTCACGTTGAATTATGTGAGAAAGACAGAATTAAAGTAAATACGGTTTTAGACAATGTTAAAGTTGCAGAAAGTGAATGTGGAGTGAAAATTCAATGTCATTTTATGCCAGTTGAATATTTCATTAAGAGATGCAAAAGCAGTTTTGATTTTATTTTCTTCGATCCTCCTTTTCCATATAAATTTCATGAACAATTAGTAAAACAAGCTGATGAAAAAGGCATATTAAACAAAACAGGGACAATTCTTGTTCACAGACCTGAAGAACATTTTATGCCAGATAAAATAGGAAATCTTACAAGAACAGATCAGAGAGTTTATGGTCGTTCAATTGTTGATTTTTATACATATAAGGAAGAAAATTAAAGTCATGTTGACATTGAATTAAATTCTGTTAAAATAACTTTAACTTTATATTTAAAAGCAATGAAAAAAAGAGATGAACTAGAAAAAGAATTTAAAAAAACTGTACAAGAGAATCACATCCCCGACGGTTTTATTAAAGTAACAGACAATCCTGTTTCAGGTTTAACATCTGAACAGAAAGTCATTCTTAACAGAAAAGCAAACACAATGTTTAATTCTGGAAATATAGAAGATGCTCGTCGAATTTTTATCACAACTGGATATTCAGATGGTCTTACTCGCGTAGGTAATTACTACATGGACAAGAATCAAGATTTAAAAGCATTAAAAGCTTATGTTCTTGCTCATAATAAAAGAGATGCTGAACCAATTTATGAGAACATTGCAAAAGTAATTTCATCAATACTCAAGGAGAATTAAAAAATGGATAAGGAAGCCCTACAGAATCAGGATTTTTTACAACAGGATAATTTTGATTTTAATCCTGAAAACCTTACAGGTGAGAATGATAAAATTACTGAACTTTCAAAAAAAGGTTACCAGCTTCTTAAAGAAAATGATATTGATGGTGCTAAAGAACAGTTTCAGACTATTCTTGAATTAGAAGAAAATAATAATTATGCACTTGTAGGTCTTGGAGATACAGCACGTAAACAAAACGATTTTAATACTGCTATTAAATATTATAATAAATGTTTATCATTTTTTCCTGCTAACAATTATGCACTTTTTGGTTTGGCAGATTGTTACAAAGCACTAAATCAGTTTCAAAAAGCAATTGATATCTGGCAAGAATATCTTAAACATGATGACAAAAATATTACTGTAATTACAAGAGCAGCTGATGCATATAGAAAAATCCGTGATTTTAAGAAATCAAAAGCACTTTATATGAAAGTTCTTGAAGTTGAAGCTGATAATCCATATGCGTTAATTGGATTAGGTCATTTAAGTTATGACTTTAAGGAATTTAAAGATGCATTGTATTATTGGACAAGAATATATGAGCTTAATCAGGATAATTCAGACATTCGCGTTCTTACAGCAATTGGAAACTGTCATAGAAAATTAAAGACATTTGATAAAGGTACAATTTATTTCCAGAAGGCATTAGATAAAGACCCTAAAAACTTTTATGCACTTTTTGGTATGGCTGACTGTTATCGAGGTCTAAATCAGCATGATATTTCAATTCAGTATTGGACAAAAATTCTTGAAATAGATCCACAAAATAAAGTAATTCTTACACGGGCTGGTGATGCATATAGAACAACAGGCAATTTTGATGAAGCAATTAAATATTACAATAAAGCATTAGACATTGATTTTGATATTTATGCCGCAATTGGTTTAGCTCTTATTTGTAAAGCTCAGAAAAAATATGATGAAGCAATCAGCCGTTTTGAAGATTTAATCAAAAGTGATCCTAGAAACTCTAGATTATACATTGATTTAGCAGAATGTTATGCTTGTATAAATCAGAAAGAAACTTCTATTAAATTACTTGAAGATTATCTGCACAATGATGGAAGAAACATTCAGATAAGATCTTATTTGGAAAAATTAAAAAAATAGATAATATCAACCAAAAATATGGAAAAAATAATTCTTACAAATCTAATCCCTTCTGAAATAATTGAGCAGTTAGAATTATCTCAAAAATTTAGAGGGGATCAGATTTTTAAATGGGTTGGCAATGGTGTAAAAGATTTTGATGCCATGACAAACCTAAGTTTAGACTTACGAAATCAATTAAAAGATAAAGCTATTCTCCGCTGCACTACTCTTGAAAACATTTTAAAAGATCCTGATGGTACTATAAAGCTTCAAATCAAATTGTCTGATGGAAATATTGTTGAAACTGTATTATTAACAGATAAAGAAGATAGAAAAACTGCATGCGTTTCTTGCCAGGCTGGTTGCGGAATGAAATGTGCATTTTGTATGACAGGCACTTTAGGCTTATCCAGAAATCTTTTGCCAGCTGAAATAGTTGAACAATTCTTGTACCTGGAAGAAATTGCAGGCAAGCTAGATAATATAGTTTTTATGGGTATGGGTGAACCAATGCAAAATCTTTCTGGAATTAGAAAAGCTGTTGAAATCCTTTGTCATAAAAACGGAAGAAATCTTTCATCAAAAAGAATTACTCTTTCAACTTGTGGTGTTGTAAAAGGCATTTATGACCTGGCGGATAATGGTCCAAATATAAGACTTGCGGTTTCTTTAACAACAGCAAATGAAGATTTACGAAAGGAATTAATGCCTGTTGCTACAGCAAAAGAAAATTCTCTTTCAGAATTACGAAATGCCATTAAATATTATGCTGAAAAATCTGGAAAAAGAGTTACTCTAGAAGCCGCTTTGCTGGCAAAAACAAATACAGATAGAGAAAGTGCACAAAACATGATTAACTTTGCAAAAAATCTTGATGTTAATGTTAATTTAATTCCATGGAATCCGGTTTCAATTTTACCTTTTGAAGAACCTTCTAACAACGAAGTTCACAATTTTGTAAAACAACTGGAGGAAGCAGGTATTAACGTTACTTTAAGAACCCGCCGTGGTAGAAAAATTGGTGGTGCCTGCGGCCAATTAGGAAAAACAACATATAATTTGAACAAATAAAAATTAGCATTTATTTTATTGTACAATTATGTTTTTAAAGTTATACTTTTATTAATTCAAAATGTTTTTTGGAGCTTAACTATGCAGAAAAAAATTTATGTTGTTGGTATGTTTGATGATGGAACAGCGTCTAAAGTTCAGGATGCTGTAAAAGCAGTTGCATCTGTAACAAATGTTGTTGCAAGTTGTGAAAAATCACAAGTTCTTGTTGATTTTGATGATGAAGGTGCAGAAGCAAATATTAATGCTGCAATTTCTTCTTGTGGTGTTGAGATTATTGGTTAATTATATATGAAAATTACAATTTTAGATGGTCACGCATTAAATCCGGGAGATGTTTCCTGGGATATTTTTAAGCAGTTTGGTGATTTAACAATTTATGACAGAACTTCCGATTCTCAAATTATTGAACGCATTGGAGATTCTGAAATTGTATTTCTTAATAAAGTAAATATTACAGAAGCTATTTTTTCGGCATGTCCTAATCTTAAATATATTGGAGTTCTTGCCACAGGTTATAATGTAATAGATACAGAAGCAGCAAAACGCCATAACGTTATTGTCACTAACATTCCAGCCTATAGTACAGATGCAGTTGCTCAGCACGTATTTGCATTTATTCTTCATTTTACAAACCAGGTTTCCCTTCATAATGCTTCTGTAAAAGATGGGGGATGGGTAAAAAGTCCTGATTTCTGCTATTGGATTTCTCCTCTTATGGAATTAAAAGGTAAAACTCTGGGAATTTTTGGATATGGTAGTATTGGTTCAAAAGTTGCTGAAATTGCAAAAGCTTTTGGTCTTAATATTATCTGCTGTTCACGAACACAAAAACCTGACATACCAGAGATGGTAACTTTTGAAGAATTACTAAAAAAATCTGATTTTATTAGTTTACATGCTCCACTAACTGATAAAACTAAAAATATCATTAATAAAGAAAGCCTTTCTTTAATGAAGCCTTCAGCATTTTTAATCAATACAGCTAGAGGCGGTTTTATTGTTGAACAAGATTTGGCTAATGCTCTTAATAATAATAAAATTGCAGGATACGCTGCTGATGTTGTACTTTCAGAACCTATGAGTGCTGATTCTCCACTTCTAACTGCTAAAAATTGTATTATTACACCACATATTGCCTGGGCACCTCTTGAAACACGACAAAGACTGCTTAAAATAGCAGAAGAAAACTTAAAAGCCTGGTTGTCTGGAAAACCAATTAATGTAGTTTCTAAATAAATAACCCAATTACAAAAAAAGACCTGCACTTCAAAGAAAAGATGCAGGTCTTTTTTTAAAGGATGAATTTACAATCCTTATATATTTTGATATTTATTTTGTTTTATGAAAAACTGGAATAGAATCAATTGGACAAGGAACTTCAATTGTTTTTCCACCTTCAACAACTTCCTTTGTATTAAAGTTTTCCCACTTTCCTTCTGGCAGATATACTTTTCTAGAAGTAATTCCTGATTCTAACACTGGTGCTACAAGATATTCAGAACCGAACATATACTGATCTTTTAAATCCCAGCATTTTTCATCTTCAGGGAATTCATAGAACATGGTACGCATTACAGGAGAACCATTTTTAGCAGCTTCTTTCATCAATTTAGAAGTATATGGAATCAAACTTTCACGCAGCTTAATCTGTTTTTCCATAATTTTCTGAGCTTCAGGTCCATAAGACCAGATTTCATTAGGACGACCAGTGTATAAATATCCACCACCATATCCTCTTTCAGGATCTTTATCTAATGGAGGTGTATCATGGGGATCACGGTCACCATGTAAACGTAAAATTGGAGACCACACAGCCCATTCAAACCAGCGTTCCAGAAGTTCAACAAATTCAGGATCTTCCGGATTACCATACATAAATCCACCAATATCAGTAGTCCACCAAGGAATACCTGCAAGTCCAATATTCAAACCTTCACAAATAGAAGTTCTAAGACATTCCCAGGAAGACTGAACATCACCATTCCAAAGAACATTGTTATATTTCTGGGAACCAACCCAGCAGCAACGTTCAAGATTTACAAAATCCTTACGGCCAATTGATTTCATTCCATCATAAAAAGTTTTACTGTAATATAATGGATAAATATTTGAACAAGAAAGTGCAGTTCCCAACTGATATCGATAGTTTCCATAATCATAAACATTGTAATCAGGTTCAGCATTATCCATCCAGAACATATCAATTCCGTAATCTGCATAATTTTTCTTTACAATATTCCATACATATTCCCGGGCTTCTGGATTTGTAGCATCAAATGTAAGACAATCACCCATAAAATCATAAGTTTGATTTGTTCCTCTTTCTGTACGAACAAGATATCCTTTATCCAGCATTTCATAATAATGAGAACATTTTTTATCTACAGAAGGCCAGATGGAAATCATTACTTTTGTTCCCATTGCATGAAGTTCATCACACATTGCTTTTGGATCAGGCCAGTATTCAGGATCAAAACACCAATCTCCCTGACGAGGCCAATGGAAAAAGTCAATTACCATAACATCAAGGTGAATACCCATTTCTTTATATTTTCGTGCAACAGTAAGTACTTCATCTTGTGTACGATAGCGGAGTTTACATTGCCAGAATCCAAGATAATCTTTAGACAAAACAGGTGCACGACCAACAGCAGAAGTAAAGTTTTCTATAATCTGAGCAGGTGTATCAGCGGCAGTAATCCAATAATCCATTTGTGTTGTACATTCAGCACACCATTCTGTAATATTTTTAGCAAAATTTACATGTCCTACAGCTGGATTATTCCAAAGAAAACCATATCCTAAATTAGAAATAGCAAAAGGAATTGAAATCTGAGAATTTCGCTGGGCAAGCTCCAATGAGCAACCTTTCATATCAAGATAAGGAGTTGGATACTGTCCCATACCAAATAATTTTTCACCATCATTTGCTTCAAAACGAACTGTTAATTTATAATCGCCACCAATAATACCTTTCCATTCACGAGCAATAACTTTTGTACAACAGCTTTCTTTTGTAGCAGAAGGGTCATAAGAACGGAAATATTCATGTAGAATAATTTTACCATCCTTTAATAATGTAATAATTCCATTTCCATTTACTCTTGCTTCTATTTTTCCATTGGTAATAGAACCATTTCCATTTTCAATTTTGATTTTTGCCTTTTCTGATTTTACTTTTTCCGTTAAAGCCCATAGTCTGTCAACAAGTTCTCGTTCCATTGTTGACCGTATACGTAACGAATCTTTTCCCCATGGTTCAATTAATAAAGTTTCATTACCTTTTTTAAAAACGAGTGCATTTTTAGCTTCCAAAAACATATATATTTCCTTCTAAAAAATAATGTTACCAAACATTTTATTCTATGTTTTAATTATAACGCATTTTTAAAATAATTAAATAGAAAAAACTACCCTTAAATTGTTTTTAATGCTATACTATCTTTATTATGAAATTAGGAGTTTAAAAAATGAAAACTTTCGGAGGTCCAGTACTTTTTTTAGATCGTTCGGATATCAATACTGATGAGATCATTCCTTCAAAATATCTTGGAGAAACTGATAAAAAAGTTATAAAACCATATTTACTTGAAGACTTAAAAATCAATGGATTTAATCCACAGACAGATGTTGCAGGAAAATGTGTAATTATAACTAGAGATAATTTTGGCTGTGGCGCTGAAAAACCACAAGCTGCAGTAGCATTAACTGTAAACAGCATTTATACTGTTGTTTCTGCAGGTATTGCAAAAAACTTTAGACCAGCAATGCAGTCAAATGATATTTTATCTATTGAAATGGATAGAAAATCTTTAGCAGACATGTTCCATACATTTGGGGATAAAGATACAGAATGTAAAGTTGTTATTAATGATGATGGAACAGCAAAAGTAAAGTTATATGCTGGTTCTCTTTCTAAAAGTTATCCATTCCAGATTGGTGAAACAGATTCTCCAATTCTCGAAAAAGAAAACTGGGGTGGCTATACAACATCAAACTTAAAATACTAAAATTAACTTATATTAAAAAAGCTGCTATTAAAAGTATTAAAAT
>JAHAZJ010000214.1 GCA_018385315.1 Treponema sp.
CATTTTCACTTTTACCATATCTTCTTGATTGTGCCATTCCAGGAACTTCAAACTCAAGAGATCCTAAAATATTAATTGTTGCATCTCTTTTTTGAATACTTGTAATTTGATAATAATATATCTTTTTAACTCCTCCTAAATTACTTAAAAATTGTTTTACTAGGTTTCCAGTAAAATCTAATTCAATATAATCTTCAAAAACAGATAATGAAGCATCCCTTCCATCTACATAAAATAATGCTCCTGCGGCTTTTTCATTTTGAATTTGTTGATTAACTTTTTGTTGTGTTTCGATTTGTTTTTTTGATTTTATTGCTTCTCTACGAATATTTTGATTTTTTTGATAATTTGAAACACCTTGAATTATATTATCAACGCCCAAATCTGATAATATGGTATTTGTCTTATTTGGATTATTTTGGGTTTTTCTTTTAGAAATGTCACATGCAACACCACAATTATGACAGAATGAATCATCATCATTTAATTGTGTTCCACATTGGTCACAGAATTTAACCATAATATCTAACCCCAATAATGTTCAGTTAGTTTTCGATAAGCAAAACCAATGCCTACAATGATAATATAAGGAATTAAACTAACGAATAATATAAAAATAAAAAATCTGATTTCTGTAAATGCAATAGATGCGAAACTAAATAGTCCAAAAATGAAAAAACAAAGAAATACAATAATGCCAAGAATTTTTGATTTAGAATATCTATAGCCAAAATCTTCCCCGTCGTATACCATTAACAACATGCCATATAAATCATCAACATCGTTTTTAGTTTTGATATTTTGTTTTAAATTATTATCTAATGAAATATTATGTCCGCATTTTGGGCAAAATTTAGCTCCCTCATGTAATTCATTTCCACATTCAGTACAATAAGATTTTGTCATAGTTACCGCCATGATAAATATTTATGTATTTAATGTTCTCGTCTTAATTAGATATAAAAGTTGTGTATATGCAGAATTTTTATATACAATTGCATGAATCGTTTTTTTTTTGTAAAATGAGGATGTGACGCAAAATTTTTAGTTGAATTTTTGTTTTTTTTTAATTTTTTTTTAATTTTTTCTTATTTTAATTGTTTTTTGTGTTTATTTCGTTGTATATTCTTTTTAGGTTGTGTCCGATTGTATATAGTTTGAATTCAGTGTTTGTGTTTTTTATTCCTGTTGTTGTGAATTCGTGGAGTTTCATGTTTTGTTTTATGTGTGCAAATGGTAGTTCTGCTGTTTTTGATCGTTTTTTGTAGATTTTTTGTGCCCAGTCTGTTTCCATTTTACGTTGCATTCTGATTTTGGAAGGGTTTCCATAGTCTTGAATTGTTCTGTAATTCTTTTTATCGCAGCATATTTCTTTCATAACACAATTTTTACATTCATTTGTCCAATAAGTTATTCTTTGTTTGTTTTTATATTCGTAAGTTCTTCTTCGATATAAAATTTCTCCTAAAGGACAGATATATGTTTCAATTTCTGCATCGTAAGTGAAATTATCTTTTTTGAATGGTTTTTCCCATAAATTGTACTTTTTTTCTTTTCTTGAGAGTTTTCTAGTGGATATATATCCATCTAAGCCTTTTTCTTCAAGATATGTTGTGTTTTCATCTGTGGAATATCCATTATCAGCGCTGAATTGGAAATTTGATGGTAATTCATCGTAGATTTCGATTAAATTTGATTCTAATTGTTCTATTGATGGAATTAGTTCGAAATGGTCTGTTGGATTTTGTGTAATGTATGATGAAAGTATTATTCCTTTATATTCGTCCACAATGATTTGTGCATTGTAATCCCATTCCCATTTGCCTTTTTTATTCTTCATCAAACGAGCATCAGGGTCGTTGATGCTAATTACGTCTTTTGGTGATTCTTTTACTTTTTCTTCGAGTTTATCGAGTTTTTTTAAAACTTTTTTTGGATTTTTTTCTGCTTGTTTTAAAAGATTTAAACTTGAAGAACGTAATTTATCTTTATTTCTATTGTTTTTAGAAGATTTTTGGATTTCTTTTACTGTTTCTTTGAATTTTTCTTTGTCTGTTAATGATTCTGGGACTGAATTTCCAGATTCATCTTCAAGTTCTTCATCTTCTTTTTGATCAAGTTCAATACTTTTTTTGAGGTGTTTTTTCATGATTTTGATTTGGTTTTCATCGGTTAATTTATTGATGGATGTTTTTGCTTTGATTTTTGTTCCATCTAAGCTCACATGATGGATTTTGATTAAATCATTTTCTTTTGCAATTTTAATGGTTGTTTTGAATGCTTCGTCGATTAAATCAGTATAATCGACTTTAAATCGTGCTATTGTCCTGTATGATGGTTTTTCCATTGCTGCAAGATACATATATGCAATGTCTGTTCTTGTTTTTCTTTCTATTTCTCTTGAAGACAATCCACCATCAAATACACTCATTAAAATGAGTCTGAGCAATAATTCTCGTGGATAAGCAAATTCACCAGGCTTTCCACGAAATTCCTGGTTTGCTTTCGAACAATCAATTAAATCAACCACATTTTTAATAAAATAGCAAGGATGATCTTCAGGAATCAAATTTCGCAAGTCCATAGGGACCAACATTGTCTGATTTATATTATCATCTTTTAAAACCATGAATAAAACAACCATAAATATTAATATCTATAATAAACGATTGTACTTCATAGTATATAAAATTAAAGAAAAATAAAACAATTGAAATTAGAAAAAATTGTGACTTCGTGTCACATCCTCTTTTTTAAAAAAAAATTAGTCTTTAAAATTCCTTGAGACTTTTTTAACACTGCCATCAGGATTAAGTTCTATTTTTATTACATTATTTGGCATGTGATTATCTTCAAAAACCTCATTTTCAAAATTTTTTTCATCATCAAGACTTTTGAAAAATTCATCATCTTCTTCATCGAAAAATCCTGGTTTAAACTCATCACTATCAGTTACAACATCATCTTCGTCGAAGAATTCAGCAAAATCATCATTTACCAAATGACTATAGTCACCAACAGTGTAATCAACAGTATTTCCGTGTCTATCATATGCCATAAATGTTTCATAGGAATATGGAAGACAAACTATCATATGAAAATATCCATTTTTAGAAAAAGTTTTTAAATCTGCTCCTGACGGACGTGCACTTGGTCCTGGGTGTGAGTGAACTGATCCGTAGTATTTGGTATTCAATGGAACCAATTCAGTATGTACAACCGCACCAGTTTCACAAGTTTCGCCTGGAACAAAGATTAAATGAGTAATATACAATATTTTATCTTTGATAACACCATCAAAGAATGCTAGAAATTCATTTGGATAAGCCTGTTTTGAATAATAGATTACAGAATCCAATACTTCTCTGTCAACTCTTACTTCATTGAATTCTTCATCATTATTTCCAAATAATTTTGATATAAAACTCATTTTAACACTCCTATTTGTTTAAAGAAATCAAAACTGAATTTTGGAAGGTCCCAGTCTGTGTGAACATAACTTCTGTAGGATACTTGATTTTTGTTTTCTTTTTTATTAAAACCTACGACTTTTTTGTTCTTCCTATATACTGCAAGACCTCTTTTCTTATAAGTATCAACATCATTTAAATTAATACCATGTTCAAATAATAATTCGTGTACATCACTTAAATTCTTGCCATTTATTTTATCATTAGCAATATTATTTGGATACTTTGATTTTAGGTAAAAAATTCCATGAGAATTAACACAGTTTCTCCATGATTCATCCTGTCTCCATTTAAAATATTCCAATATATCATCATCAGAAATTGGAATAACACGTGCATCAAATGCAGGAGGTTTTCTAAATTGAGTATTGTAATGCATTACAAAAGAACTAGCTGCAAAACTTGCAATTACGGAATCAATTTTTTCAAGTCTTCCATTAAATGGAACCTTATCTAAAAGGATGCTGATTTCATCTGAAAATGCATAAACAAAACTTGCAGAAAATTCCTTAAATAAATCTTCACAAACATTAGAAAAAACATTATAGAAATTATCATCATATGGCTTAGTTAAGTTTAAATCACGAGCCAACTGATGAAAACTCCTACCATCCAAACGAACAATAATTTTAGAGTTTTTTGGAACCTTTAGTGAAGAATAAACTTCATATTCCTTCATTACATACCCACACTAATGGTTTCATTGAAGCTTTTAAGTAATCTGATTGCAGATAGAGCTGCTAACATACTTGTTTTAGGATTAGCTGCACAAGGGAAATTCATAGTAGTTGTTTTAAATTCACCAAAATCTCCTCTAGCAGTAATTTCATGCACATTTCTATCTACTTTAGGATCAACAATGATTTTAACATCAATATCCTTGTTACATGCCATACTTATTGTTGCAGCAACGTTAATGTTTAATGGGAACTGTTTAACTGCCTCAGAAGCCTTACCTTCAAACAATATCTCTTCAGTATCAATATCCTTACCAAGAGATCTTGGAGATTTACGAGTAACAAGTTTAATTTCTTTAAGACCGAATTTAGCAACTGCTTTAATTCCATCCAAACCAACAACAGCACCGGAAGGCAAGTGAATTTTAGCATTATTCTGTTTTGCAACATTTAATACAGTATTATAAAATTCAGTATCCATAAATGCCCCGATACTCATTATAATCATATCAATTCCTTTTTTAAGAACAATAGGAGCATATTCTTTAACTGAATCAGGTGAAGCACATTCTAAAACCAAATCAACATTGTTTAACATCTCATCAAAATCAAGTGCTGCTACACCGCCAGCTAAACTTGCTAAATTCTCTGCTCTTTCGATGTCTTTATCAAAAAAGTATGCGATTTCAATACCATTATTTTCAGAAGTAATGCTGCCAGTAATAATGTTGGCAATAGCACCACAGCCTATTATACCGACTTTCATAAAAAATCACTCTTAAAAAAAAGTTAATAAAAAAAATAAATGAAAGAAACTAAGCTCTTTCAGCGTCAAATTGGACTTGTTTTTCTTGTGGTTGAGTTTCAGGTTGTTTTGGGACAACAGCATCAGGAACTTGTGGTTCTTGGTTTCTTCTAATGTCTCTTGGGTTGATTAACATAATGTCGCCAATAGCTTGAACTTTATCGAAATCAACAGTTAATACGTCATCTTGGAAAGATTTCATATCATTTTCTTCTGGAACTTCTCCACGAATACTTCCTAAAAATGAATTAATAACACCTGCAGGTTTTCTTTCATGTTCAATAGCTCTAACCTGTAATTTTGAGATAGTTCCTAATCTAATATTGAGAACAACATCTTCTACACGTCCAACATAATGCCCTGTGTTAGTATAAATATCTAAACTGCGTAATTTTGAAACTTTTACCATTTTTACACCACAATAATATAATTTAAATATGTATAAGTTTATTTTATTGTTAATATAAATAGTTTTTTATTTATTTAAAAAAACATCAATTTACAAAAAATTTATTAAATTATAAAATTAAATTTATATCTAGATTAAATAGGAGACTTGAAATGTGGGATACAACAAAAGATTATAGAATTTTAGTAGCAAGTAAAGCAAGAGAAAACTATCTCAACCTCATTCCAACCGCATCATTTAGAGGAAGTTGGAATAAAAAACAAGCTATTGACTTAGGAAAACAAATGAACAGTGATTTTCAATCATTAACTTATTCTTACCTTGAAGGAGATGAATTAGTAAACTCCCCAGATGTTGCATCATTAAAAGAAAAAGGAGAGCAAATCATTGAGTATTTAGGAGGAGATGACTGGAATAAAAAATTCTTAAGCAATGCACCTAAAGAAGATAAGGAAAAAACCCAAGAAAACATTGCAAAAGTAAGATTCTTCTTAGATACAATTATCGGATTAAAAGACAGATTAGCACTTGGACCAATTAACGATCCTATTGTTGGAGTAGATATTAAAGTTGGAGAAGTAATGAGTGTTACAAAACATCCACAAAACGACAAATTATTAATCTGTAATGTAAACCTTGGAAAACGTGCAATCACAGTTCTTACTAACGATTTAAACGTTAAAGAAAACAATAAAGTTGGTGTATCCTTACTCCCACCACAATCATTTAGTGATATTGTAAGTGAAGGAATGTTCCTTGGAATGGATGGAAGTATCCTCAAAGACGTTGATGGAGAACTTGGCCAAATGCCAAAAGGAATTCCTATAGAATCACTTAATGAAACAAGAAACCTTGTTGAAAACTATTTAAAATAAACACTTTGTAGAAATCATTTTTTTTGATTTCTTCAAATCTTTTTAAAAGAAAACTATTTTTTACATAAATTTAAACAGTATACTAAAAAATTTCAAGAATATTTGATTATTTTACAAAAAACAATTTTTTATATGATATTAAGTGCATAATATTCATATGAAATGTTCAGACTTATTTTCAAATGATAAAATAAACATAGGAAGACAAGTTGAACTGGATATTGCTAAAGCTTTATCTATCATATTCATGATTTTTCTTCACACATTAATGGTTGTGTATGGTTTTAATCAAGGAAATTAGTCCTTCTTATGGTTTTATTGTCGGTAATGTTTTAGGAAGACCTTACGCAGCTCCTATATTCATGTTTTGTATGGGAGTTGGAATTGTATACTCAAGACGTAGTCAATGGGACATAATGGTTAAAAGAGGAATAACTTTATTCCTTTTAGGTATTTTAGTAAATGTATTTGAATTTTTCCTCCCATATTACGTTTGTGGAACTTTATTAGTTAGTTGGGACATATTCCCAATAGCTGGTGGATTATTACTCTTTTGTGTTGATATTTTAGCATTCGCTGGTTTATCATTCATTTTAATGGGAATTTTAAAGAAATTTGAACTTTCAAATAAGAAATTAATTGTTATTGCACTTTTAATGTCAATAATTGGATCTTTATTAAGAGGTACTGATTTAGGCATACCAGTTTTAAATTTAATATTTGGTAATTTCATTGGAACTGCTGGTGGATTTACTGCATTCCCATTATTTAACTGGTTCATATTCCCAATTGCAGGTTATATATGGGGACAATATTTCATAAGAGCAAAAGACAAAGGTGAGTTCTTTGAATTCTGGTATGTTTTACTAATCCTATCCATATTGTATTTCATAATATCAACTAATCACTGGGGCGGTGTCTTATCAGAGGATGTTCATTTGTATTATTTCTTAAATACACTTGATGCAGTATTTTGTATAATCAATGCACACGCAGCTATTGGTTTGTGCTACTTTATCATGAAATACTTACCAGATGCTGTAATTAAAGCATTCAGCATTTTAAGTAGTAACATTAATAGGATTTATATTGCACAATGGTTATTTATACCATTAGCAGTGATATTCATCTCATATTTATTCAAAGACTTAGTATTAACTGATTTAGTAAGTTCAATAATAGCAATAGCTATGTTATTATTATCTACAGTTTGTGCAATATATTACAAAAAATTAAGAACAAAACAATGAGGCAAACATGAGACTAAATAAAAAATTAGTTTTATTTTTTATAGTTTGTGCCCTATTTACAATTAGTAGCGTTTCAGCTATTGATAATCAGACTTCAATTATTGGAGAATCTGATTATCATACATTTAGCGAACTAAATCAAAGTATTGCAGATAGTGGTAACAAATTAGATTTATAATATAACTACAAATACGACAATACTTCAATAAACATTAATAAGAATGTAGAATTTACAATTAATGGTAATAATCACATAATTGAAGGAATAAAAGATGAAAATACTTTTAATATTAATTCTACAAAGACTGTTACCATCAATAATTTAATCTTTAAAAATTGCATAAATACTACAATTACAATTAATTCTCCAGTTATTTTTAACAATGTACAATTTATCAATTGTACAGGATTTGATACAGAATTTGCTCAACAAACACAAGGAAATCATTTTATTAAAGCTACTGAAAATGTAACATTTAATAATTGTACTTTCCATATGAGTGATTGGAATTATCAAACCATTGGTTGTAGCAATGAGGGGAATTTAATTATAAATAATTCAGTATTTGATTCTGGAAGCTTTTTCAATGGTTGTATTTATGTAAACAGATGTGATTTATTAATTGAAAATACTACTTTTACAAATTTGAATTCAAAAGTTGCAACTGCTATTAACTATAAAGGTTGGAATTTTACTTTAAGAAACTCCAAGTTTATTAATTTACACTCCAACACAACAGGTGGTGCAATTGTAGGAAAATATTTCCCATGCATTATTTATGACCCTGAAACCCAGGAAATTATTGAAATTTTACCAAATGGCCCATTTTTAATTGAAAACTGTGAATTTATAAATACTACTTCTACCAGCAATGGTGGTGCGATTCATTTTGATTTAGATTCTGGGTCACAACATAAAATACAGACTTTAAACTTAATTAATAACTCATTTATTGATTGTGAGTCTAAATTTGGTGGTGCTATTACCAATATGGGTGGTATTTTAAATATATCCAATTCAAAATTCTTAAAAAATTGTGCTAACTTTAGTGGAGGAGCAATTTATACAACATGGTCAAATGTATTTATAACTAATTGTACTTTAACCAATAACTCTGCTCAAAAGAATGCTGGTGCAATTTACTTTGATAAAAAGAACTTAACTATCATAAACTCCAGTTTAACCAACAATATAATTAGCAAAGTCTCAAACACAACTGCTAACGGTATTTATGCTTATGATGCAAGTATTTACTTTGCAAATACAACATTTAACAATGGTGGAGTTGGTGTTTATGCAAACTTTGCAGCAGACTCCAAATTAGAAAATATTACCAAAAATGAAGATGTTTTCTTACTTGACAATAAAAACTACATTGTTTCAGTTGAAAGTAAAGGAATAAAACTCAATTTAACTAACAACACAATTATTGTAGATGAACTACCCTCTAAGTTCAATTTAGACGATTGGGGATGGGTAAGTCCACTTAGACTACAGGGTGACAATTTTGATTGCTGGGCATTTGCAACAGTAACATCCATGGAATCTGCTCTTCTTAAATCAACTGGTGTTTTATATGATTTATCTCCAAATTATGTTCAAAAACTCCAATTAAAATATAATCAAAACGGAGATTTAAGAAACAGTATAACTGGATTTTCATATAGTGGTTTAGGATATGCATTAAGCTGGTATGGAATACTTCAAAGTGACAATTTCTATGATGATAGAGGAATGATAACTGATACTGATTTAAATGATGAAAGAATTCATCTCCAGGATGCATTAATCATATTTGGTGGAAAAAATGACACAGAAGACCAAATTAAAAGAGCAATAATGAAATATGGTGCAGTTTGCGTTCAGCTAATTATTGGTGATTTTCCAGCAGATGTAAATAGCACTGGTGAAGATATTGCATGTGCTGATCATAGTACTCATTTTCTTTCATTTATTGGATGGGATGATGAAAAACAGGTTTGGTTTGTCAAAGACTCCGAGGGAGTAGTAGAAAAATTAGACTACAAACAATCAGGAGAAACACTTTTCAAAGATGATATTTTTGCTATTGTTCCTCAAAATGCTATAATTGCATATATTTTTGAAAATAACATTGATTATCATGTGAATTATCAAACTGATTTAACTGGTCTTGTTGGTTTTGATGGTAATTACACATTTTATTCAAATGAGTTTACTTCAAAATACTCAGAGTTAATTGGTGCTGTTGGAACTTACTTTAATGAGTCAGGAATCAATTATTCCTTTGATATTTATGTAAATGGAGTTAAAAAGTATTCTCAAAGTGGAGTAAGTGAATTTGCAGGATTTAGAACAATCATTTTAAATAACTATGTTCATGTTAACGCAGGAGATGTATTTAAAGTAGTATTTAAAAACAATGCACTCCCATATCAGGCATATTCAAGACAACACTACGTGCCTGGAATGAGTATGGTTAGTGAAAATGGAACTAGCTGGAGAGATATTACTTTAGATAACAAGACTGTTTGTCTTAAGGTTTATACTGTAAAAGATGATACCAAAATCATAAATAACAAAGATATTTCTGTTGATTATCTTGGTGGATCATATTACTCAGTTAAAGTAGTAACTGCTGATGGACACGTTGTTGTTGGAGCTTTAGTTAAATTTACAATAGCTGGTAAAACATACACCATTAAAACAGATGCAAACGGAATAGCTAAAATCAAAATAAACCTTGTTCCAAACAAATACACAGTTACTGCATCATGCAATGGAAAACAGGTTAAAAACATAGTAACTGTAAAACAGGTTATTAAAACAAGTCCATTTAGTGTTAAAAAGACTGCTAAGAAATTCAGTTTAAAAGCAACACTTAAAATCAATTGTAAATTAGTTAAAGACAAAGTAATTACCTTTAAATTCAATGGTAAAACCTACAAGGTTAAAACCAACTCTAAAGGAATTGCACAAAAAACCTTTAGCAAAAACACCATTAAAAAACTTAAAAAATCAAAAACATACACAGTAAAAGTAATTTACGGCAAAACTTCCGTAAAAACAACTGTTAAAGTAAAGTAGATGATTAATAATCATCTACACTTATTTTTTATCTTAAATTTAAACCGATTAATTTTGTTTTTGTCATTTCATCAAATGCATATTTGACTCCTTCTTTACCAATACCACTGTTTTTAAAACCTCCAAATGGCATATTATCAGTTCTAAAGGTGGATTGTTTATTGACAAAAACTGTTCCAGCTTCGATTTCATTTGCACATCTCATTGCAGCATAATAATCATTTGTAAATACACCAGCCTGCAATCCATATTCTGTATCATTAGCTATTTCAATAGCTTCATCCAAGTTTTTAACACGAATTATTGGTGCAATTGGACCGAATGTTTCATTTTGAACCAAATCCATATCTGGAGATACATTATCAATGACTGTTGCTTCATAAAATGCATCTTCACGATTACCTCCAGTTAATATCTTTGCACCTTTTTCAACTGCATCATTAACAGCCTGTTCTACCTGTATAGCTGCTTTTTTAGATATTAATGTTCCAAGAGTTGTTTTAGAATCCTGTGGATTTCCCATGACTAATTTTTCTGTTGCAACAACCAATTTTTGTACAAATTCATCAGCAATTGACTCATCAATAATTATTCTTTTAACACCCATACATACCTGACCTGCATTTAAAAATGCTCCGTTAATAACTCCTTTAATAGCTTTATCAATATCTGCATCTTTTAAAACAATCATTGGGTCATTTCCACCAAGTTCAAGTGTTACTTTTTTCATTCCTGCTTTTTGTGAAATCATAAGTCCTGTTGGTACACTTCCAGTAAAAGAAACTTTATCAACATCAGCAGAAGTAACCAAGTAATCTCCTACTTCAGATCCATATCCTGTAACCACATTTACAACACCATCCGGAAACTCTTCATTTAAGAGTTCACAGAATTTCATAACAGTTAACGGAGCTTCTGAAGGTGGTTTTACTATTACAGTGTTTTTACATGCTATTGCAGGTGCTATTTTATGGATTGTTAGATTAAGAGGATAATTAAATGGAGCAATAGCCACTACAACACCTAAAGGCATTCTTTGTGTAAAAGCAAAAAATCCTTTTCCGTTTAATCCAGCATCCAAAGGCACACTTTCACCATAAATTCTTTTTGCCTCTTCAGCTGCAAGTTTTAAAGTTTCAATGGATCTGTCCACTTCAACTAATGATTCATTAATAGGTTTTCCAACTTCCAGTGTTAATAACTCAGCAAATTCCTGGCGTTTTTCACGTAATTTATCTACAACATTAAATAATTTATTTGAAATTTTAAATGCTGACATTTCAGTTAATGCTGATTTAGCATCATTTGCAGCTTCAATTGCCATGTCTGCGATTTGTCTGTGAGCAATTGGAATTGTATCGATTACTTCCCCATTATATGGATTAATTACTTCTTCTAAATCTTCACTTGAGATGTGTTTTCCACCAATTAACATATCCATTTTATCACCAGAGTTATTTTCTATTTATATAATAATTTATTATGCATAAATGATATAATGTTTTTTTATGAGAATTTGTCAAAACTGTGGAGCAGAAGTTAAACAAGATGAAGAAAAATGTGAAAGGTGTGGCAGTGAAGATATTAAAGAAGAACATTTCTGCAGAATATTGGGTACAAAAATCAAATAAATGATTTATAGTATAAATAGCAAATATTCAAGTATGGAAACCACACGATTTGAAACATTTTTTGATGCAATACTTGCAATCATCATTACCATTTTAGTTATAAAAATTCCACAACCTGCAGCACCAACAATAGCTGCAATTTTAGAATTAAAAACAACCTATATTGCATATATAATTAGTTTTTTAACATTATACAATCTGTGGCATGCCAATCACGAATTATTCCAGATTATTGACACTATTGAAAACAGCGCAGTTTGGATTTACGGTGCAATGATATTTGTCATTTCATTAATTCCTTATTTTACACTTTGGATTGCAAATAACATTAATTCCATTCCTGCAGAGACAATGTTTGGATTAATTTTTATTATAACCCACATCCTGAACAGATTAGGAATAAAAGAGATTTATAAAAGCAACAAATACAACAAAAAGCTAAATAAAATTGGTTTTAACAGACATATGCAAAGTATGCCTTTAATAATCCTTGCTATTGGATTTATATTAACATACACTATTTTCAAACCAGGAATTTACATTAGCTGCTTAATCTCAGTTGTATTGTGGATTGTCATTGACATAAAAAAGAGGGATTACAATGGATAGATTTGAAGCATTAATTGATGCAATATTGGCAATTATCATTACAATTATTGTTTTAGAAATCCCATATCCTAGTTCAGGTAGCTGGCAAGCAATATATGCTCTTAGATATGAATTTTTAATCTATGCAGTCAGTTTTATGGTTTGTTTTAACTTTTGGAACTATAACAACAATATTTTCCATCTTGTAAATAAAATCGACTATAAAATTATTTGGATTACTGGAATTACATTATTTGTATTTTCAACTCTCCCTTATCTTACAACATTTGTTGGTGAAAATTTCTTTGAATTCATACCTCAGCTATTATATGGATTATGTTTTATCACAGCAGCAATCCTTACTTTGATAAATGGCTATCTTTTAAAAAAAGCAGATCCTGGAAATATTGCTCTACACATTGCACTAAGTAAACATAATACTTCCAGTACAGTCATTTTGGTTATAATTGGAATAATAGTTGGATATTTAGTTTATCCTCCAGCAATAATCATATGTTGCTTATTTTCAATGTTAGGCACATGGTTTATGCCAAAAATAAGAATTTATTTAAAATAAACTTATTTTTAAAAGAATAAAGAAAAAATAAGATATTCTTAGAAAAAAAATTTATTCGAGAAAAATGATTAAATCGAATAAAAATTAAAAATTGGCTCATTCTATTCTTGCTTGAAGTGCAAACAATCTAAATGAGAAAATCATAGTTATTGGAGCCAATGTAAATCTAAGAATGAAATTGGCAATACCAATTAAATCCCATGAAGGAACTGTTGCAAGACTTGAAACAAGAACAAATTGTGTGAAGAAAGAAGTAAGAAGCAAATAGAATGTTCCAGAAAATCCTAACTTAAGATACAACTTCAATATTCCAAAAATGTTTAATCCATCAACAATACTTCCTTTTTTATAAGCCATATACACTAATGAAGTATCCATCATAAACCAAAGTACTGTTAAAAATAACATTAAACCAATTGAACTATAAAAATCATACTGGTAATGTTCCATTATATCTGAACAAATAACACCAATTAAAGAGTATGTAAATATTACACAAGCTTCAGAAACACCGCATCTACACATCTCAAAGAAATGATTCTAGGAGGTTCAGTAGAACCATGAATTGTTTCTTCAGTTATTTTTGAAGAATATCCTGATTCAAAAAGCAATAGTGCAACTAAAACAACTAAATATATGATAGCTAAAATAGTATTTGAAGTAGTAGCTTCCTCTACCACTGCAAGAAATGTAAAAAATACCCCATAGCAAGAATAGCAAATTTATCCGAAATTGAATAACGAATTGCGTCCTTTACATTCAAATAAAATAATTTAGTATGTTCAATCATTACATTACCTTTTATATTTTAAGTAATAA
>JAHAZJ010000220.1 GCA_018385315.1 Treponema sp.
ATATTATTAAAAACAATAGCAATAAAACTTTAAAAGCAAAATTTGCAGTTGAATCTAATTTTAACAATGTAAACTTTGATAAGGAAGATATTACTTATTACAATATTGAAGTATTAAATAATGCCGAAAGAGTAATGTTAGATCCTTCAGTTTCTACTTTAAAATTAAATAAGAAAAATAAACTTAATAAAATTGATTTTGCTCGAATTGCGGATTTAGAAAATGGGTTAAGTTTTGCCTTTGAACCTAATGAATTATGTTCTTATTATTATAATCCCATAATTTTTAAAAGACCTGCTAATGTTAGTAATAAAAAAGAAAATATTGGAATGACTTTTGTTTCTTCTCTAATCTGGGATGTGGAAATAGAGAGTGGAAAAGAGACGGAGAAAAATATTAATTTCACTATTTCTTCGATAAAAAAACGTGTTAATGTCAAAAAATAAAACAAGGGTCTGTCCCAAAAATATTTCAACTTTAAGGACAGCCCATTGTTTTGTTTTATTTTTTCAATCCTAATTCTCTAATTAATGAAATTAATGAATCCAATTTTTCTTTTGTGATAAGAGGATTTAAAAGGGTAAACTTTAAGAATACAAATCCATTGTTTACAGTTTGTCCCACAACAATCCCATATTTATGAAGAAGTGTTCGTCTGATTTGTTTATTAGTTTCATCTGCATTTTGAGAATTTGTAAATCTAAAAACTACGGAACTTATTTCTGGTTTTGCAGCAACTTCAAAATCATGGTCATGAACAAGATTTTCATAAAGATAAAGAGCATTATCCATGCTTGTATTTATAAGCTTTGACCATCCGTCTTTGCCACGAACTTGAAATGAAGTCCATACTTTCAATGCATCAAATCTTCTTGTGGTTTGTAAAGATTTATCAACAAGATTTGTATATCCATCTTCTTCATCTTCTGTTCTGTTTAGATAATCAGCATGAATTGTCAGTGCGTTAAAATCAGATTTGTTTTTTATTAAAACTGCACTACAACTGATTGTCATTAAAAACATTTTATGAAAGTCAACCGTAATGGAATTACAAAGTTTTAAATCTTTAACACGATTATTGTATTTATCAGAAAGAATAACACCAGAACCATAGGCCGCATCTGCATGAAGCCACATATTATTTTCAATGGCAATTTTAGAAAGTTCATCTAAAGGATCAATGGAACCAAAATCAGTTGTACCAACAGTTGCTACAATTAAAAAGGGAATATTGCCATTCTTTATATCTTCTTTAATAAGATTTTTAAGTGCTTCAATATTCATTTTCTTTTTTGAATCAACAGGTACTTTTACAACTGACTGGTAGCCAAGGCCTAAAATATGTGCAGATTTTTCCATAGAAAAATGTGAAATTTCGCTGGTATACATTCTTAGTTTTCTACAAGTTTCATTTACGCCATATTTTTTTATATCATAGTGAAGGTGAGTATTACAGAACCAGTCTCTTGCCAAAATGATTGCCGTTTGGTTTGACTGACTTCCTCCACTTGTAAAAACGCCATCACTATTATCATCATAACCATAAAGCTTACATAAGTGATTTATTACATCTACTTCAATTTCTGTTGCAACTGGTGATTGATCCCAGCTGTCCATTGATTGATTAAAAGAAGAAATAATAAGTTCTGCGGCAATGTTTTCTACAAGTGATGGCCCATGAAGGTGGGGCATGTAATCTGTAGATGGTGTTCGGAGTAAATTTGGTAAAACTTTTTCTTTAATTGATTCAAATACCTTTTCCCAACCAAGACCTTGCTCTGGCAAAATAGATTCCTGTTTTACCATAGCTTGTAATTCTTGTGGAGTAGGTCCTGCATATGCTTTTTCATCTGTAAATGAGTCTGCAATTGCATTTGTAGTTTGTTCTATGATTTTTTTATATTCAATTTTATCTGAATCATTATGTGTAAGAAAAATTGATTCCATTCTATTCTCCATAAAATAAAATAGTCACGGAATATAGATTTTAAATAGGATTTTATCCGTTTAACTTGTATAAACCGTGACTAAAAAAAATATTTGTTTATTTGTATTCTTTATCTATTGTTAAAACGCTCTTTTCAAAAATAGACCAGGCTTTGCTTAAATCTTCATCAGTAATATTTAAAGCACAAAGACAACGCATAACAGAACCGTTTCTTCCGCCTTTTTCTACAATAAGACCCTTTTCAAAACACATTTTTTGAACTTTTCCAGCAATTTCACCACTTGCAGGTAATGAACCGATACAGTCTTTTTCACCTTTAGGATCAACAAATTCTGTACCAATCATAAGACCTTTTCCACGGATGTCTCCAATAATAGACACTTTTTCTTTTAATTCCATTAATTTGGAACGGATTAAGTCGCCTTTTCTTGTTACATCAGCAAGGAAGTCTGGTTTTGATACGGTATTTAAAACAACTGTTCCAGCTTTCATTGCTAATTGATTTCCACGGAAAGTACCAGCGTGGGCGCCAGATGTCCATTTATCCAGCTCTTTTTTATAAACAACAACAGCCATTGGTTGAGAACCACCAATTGCTTTAGAAATAAGAATAACATCTGGAATAATATCTGCATATTCAAAAGCAAATAATTTGCCGCTGCGTCCCATTCCACATTGAATTTCATCAACAATAAGAGGGATATCTAATTCTTTTGTTACACGTCTAACAGTCTGCAAGAATTCTACAGGAGCAGGAATAACACCACCTTCCCCTTGAATTGGTTCAAGAATAACACATGCTGGTTTTGTAATTCCACTTTCTGGATCTTTCAATGTTCTTTCAAAGAAGTTACATGCAGCTTTTACACCTGCCTCTCCACCTAATCCAAATGGATCTCTGTAAGAATATGGGTAAGGGAAGGAATGAACATCTGGCATAAGACCATTTACCTGGGTTTTAGCATGAAGGTTTCCCATGCAGGCTAAAGGTCCTTGTCCCATTCCGTGGTATCCACCAGCAAATGAAATTACTGCAGAACGACCAGTTGCAGTTTTACAAAGTTTAATTGCAGCATCAGTGGCATCTGTTCCACTTGGTGAGCAGAATTGAATTTTTGCATTATTTCCTAATTCAGGTGGGAGTAAAGACAAAAGTGTATGAACAAAGGTGTCTTTTACAGGGGTTGTTAAATCAAGAGTATGCAATGGCTGATTATTTTGAATCATTTCAATCATTGCCTGATTAACTTCATCGTTATTGTGGCCCAGTGCTAAAGTACCGGCTCCACACAAAAAGTCCAGATATTTGTTTCCTTCTACGTCCTCAACCCATGAGCCTTTAGCTTTGGCAATCGCGATTGGAAATTTTCGCGGATAACTACGGGCATTAGATTCTGTGGTTTCCTGTCTGGTAATGTAATACTGATTGGTGCCTTTTTCTGACATCGACGTTCTCCATTACAGTGAGATAATTCAAACAGTTACGCTGTTATTCAGTAAACTTTACACGATATTTTACTTTGGGGCAAGGGAAAAATTGTATAATTCTGTAGTAAAAAAGAATATATCAGTATAAAATTTTTATGTATAAATCAGTGTTATTTATAATATTTCGATTAATCTGTATAGAGTTTCTATATTCATTTTTTAAGATAAAAAGATTTCTTATTCCGCCATAATAGTTGTTAAAAATTTTATGTTCATAACTGGCATCTGCAGTGAAAATAAGCAAATCAGTCTTTAATTCTTCATCATTTGTACTATTTTTATATGTAAATAGATATTCGCTGGCACATTTAAATGATAAATTTCCAAAAAGACTATTAAAAAATTCAAATGAAAATTTTATTTCTGGACCATATTTATAAGTATATGGAGCTTGCTTAAAGGGTTTTTCATAATTTGTATTATTGTTTTTTAGAAGGTAAAAAATATCACTTGTTGAAAGATATACAAAATCAGTTTGAACACAGTAATTTACTTGATTTTTTTCTTTATCACCAAAAGATTGCATAAGGCAAAGTCCTAAGGATGAATTTGAAAGTGTAATATTACTTCCATATAAAACATTGTAATCAAATGAAACAGCAATATTTGATAAAGCTTTCTCTGTTGGGTAAATTGGAATGGAATATAAAAGACCATCCATATTCATTTTAAATAACTGATTTTCAGGCCAAAATGAATAATATAAATCTAAAGTAAACTGATCATACAATTCTTTTGAAGCATGTCCATAAGGATTGTTATAAATAACATTTAAGGCAGCTCCTAAGCCCGGTGTTAATAATGAATCATAAGTTGCGTCATATATTGAAAAACCAGATAAGATGGAAGTAGAAAAAGAATAAATTTTCCCCCTGGGAGTTATGGCCCTGGAATTTCTTAGTAATTGATTTATTCCATCTACAGGACTAAGAACCCAGCTTAAAAAAGGTGAATAATCATAAACTGAAAAACTAAGGCGATGTAAAATTTCTCCTGTAATAGCACCTGCTGCAGGTGTTGTAATAAAATCGTTTAAAGATGAAACAGGGCCTTCTAAATATGCTTCCCATAAAAAAGAGCCCATTGTGCTTAGTAAAAATGATTCTGTAAAATTCAGATTATTGGAACGACCGCTTAAAAAATATAAAGCGCCGAAGTATGGATGAAAAAGTTGATTTCTTTTGAAACTAGAATTATCAAAAATCCATGGTGAAGAAAGATTTTGTTTAAAAACTGAAAAGCTGGTTTGAATTGGTTTTGAACTTAAAAAAAGATTGTTAAAATCATAAACAAACAAATCAACCATAATCATTTCACTAGCAGCAATAAAATAATCTTTTACCTGTGCTTGTGAATTTAGAAAAATGGATTTTTTATTTTCTTGTGAAAAAAGATTTATGGATAACAAAAAAACAAAAAAAAGAGTAACTTTTCTCCTCATAAAATGGATTTTATAATGCAATTTATTTTAAATCAATTTATACTAACGAAAAAGGAAAATTTAAGGAAAAAATATGAACGAAACAGAAATCTCAACATTTAATTCTGAAATTGATAAATTATTAGAAATATATAATCAGTATAATCCTTTGCAAAAAGATGGAACTATAATGATTGAATCTGTTAAACCTTGCATTACAGAAATGGCAAATTACATTATAAGAGATAAATCTGAAGCTTCAGCTTTGTTGGATAAAATGGATGAAACAGATTTTTGGACTGCTCCTGCTTCTTCACGTTTTCATGCAAACTACAAGGGCGGTCTTTCCGCTCACAGTCTAATTGTTATTAGACAAAGCCTTTTTTTTGCAAAAACCTTCATGGAAAATTTTCAGCTTTGCGAAAATCGAGATAAATATACTATTACTGCAGAAGATGTTTTTGTGGCTGCATTATGCCATGATTTTTGTAAAACTAATTTTTATGGAGTGGAATACAGAAATACAAAGGATCTTACTGGTAACTGGATTAAACAACCCTTTTATAAAACAAAAGCTGATAACAGAAATCTTGGCCATGGTAATGAATCTGTGTTGCAATTAATAGAAGCAATGCCTTCATATATAAAGAATAGAAATGTTATTGAAGCTGTAAGTCGTCATATGGGATTCAGCGATATGTCTGAAAGTGAAGGATATAATTATTCTTTATTTTTACAAAATCCATTGGTTTTATTATTGCAGATGGCAGATCAGACTGCCGCTCAATGGTTTAATTGCTAGTTTTTATTTTTATGGGAGTGAAATATGAAAAAAACTATTTTATCTTTTTTAATTTTTAGTTCTATTATATTAAATGTTTCAGCTGGAATTTGGGATTCTATGACTGATGCATATAACAAAGTTAAAGATCAATTTAAAGAAGCAGGAGATTCCATTTCATATATAAAAAAATGTAATGATAGAGTTAATCCTGAATTTTTTCAGCAGGAAAATACCCACTTACTTAGAGTAATGTATGTAAGTTCAGTGACAGGAACAAATGTAAGAATTGAACCTGATTCAAAATCAAAATCTATTTGTTCTTTACCATTAAATATGACTGTAAGACCTGTAAAATTAATGAATAAAGCTACTGTAAATAATATTGAATCATACTGGGTAAAAATTCTTATTCCAGTTTATTTGCAGAAAGAAGCTGGTGCTGAATATGGTTATGTATTTGGTGGATATTTGGCCCATAATCAAAATGAATTAAAATCACTTCCGGAAAACTGGAGAAAAGAATCATTAAAAGGTCTTTTGGAATCTGCAGTTTGGTATAACAAAAATGATGATACAAAATATATCAGTTTTTTTCATGATGGAAGTTTTGCAACAGAAGACAATGTGACAATTGAATGGGTAGATGATTTAAGATGTAATATAAAAGATAAAAAAGGAAGTTGGGAAGCTGTTGACGGTAAATCTGTAAAAACTGTATTTGAAAATAAAGAGAAAATCCAGAATATTACAGTAATTGATGCCTGGAATATTAAAATTGATGACGTGGAATACGAAAATGTTCATGGTGGAGCATATTTTTCAGATCAGCCTTCTTATTATGCAGTAGACAAATATGGAAGAAATAGACTTCAATATTTTTCTTTGGTTAACAATACTAATTTAGGATTACCAGAAAAAAAACAGTCTGAAAAAATGATTGCGGCTGGCCTTGATGCAACAAATACTAAATTCCTCCTTGATTATATGGCTTACTGGAAAAAAATTACTGGTGAATATAAAAATTATGAAGAAGTATTAAAAGATAGTTATAAGCAGAAGCTGGAAAATGATTATTTAAAGAATTCAACTGTTATGAACTCTGCTTTTGGAGATTTTAATCATGATGGGAAAAATGAAGGGATTATTGCTTCAAACGAAAATGGAAATTTCAGCTTTGTTTTGATTAGTGAAGAAGAAAAGTGGAAAGTACCTTTAAAATTAAAAACACCCCTTAAGTATGATATAAATTATGTATATGAGTATGAACTTGGTTTTGCCGCAGATCTTGAACAGCCTGTTCCTTATTATATTGTAAGAGCAAAAAATCCAATATCAAAAACTAATTACATCTGGTTTTATACTCTAAAAAATAATGAACTTGTTCCAGTTTGTAATTTTAGTGAAAGCTACGAAAATCCAAATAAAGATTTTTTTAACTTCCGTTTTACAAAAGATAATCTGGAAATTTGTTATGTAAAACCTGGTAATCTTAATCAGATAAAAGACATTAAAACTTATGTTTATGAACAAAGCGTTTCTGATGAATATGTATTTAAGGCACAGGCAAAAATAAATTAATAGAAATAATTCCGGTTCTTAGGAGCCGGATTTATTCTTTAAAAAATAATAAAAAACTTTAATAATATTAAAAATATTTACTCAAACTGTATTGTCAATCTCATAAATTTAATCTATTATATAATAAAAGAGGTATAAGATGGCTAAAGGAAAACCTTTAATCAATGTAGAAAGATGTAAAGGCTGCGGATTATGTATTCGTGTTTGTCCAAAAAACATTCTTGAAATGTCTAAAGAGACTAATGGTCAGGGCGTAAATTACCCTGTTTGTAATAATCAGAGTGCATGTATTGGCTGTTCATTTTGTGCAACTATGTGTCCTGATTGTGTTATTGAAATTGAAGTTGAGGATTAGTAATGGCTGAAAAAGTTTTAATGAAAGGTAATGAAGCAATTGGAGAAGCTGCTGTAAGAGCTGGATGCCGATACTATTTTGCATATCCAATTACTCCACAGAATGAAATTCCTGCATATATGGCAAAAAGACTTCCTGAAGTTGGTGGAACATTCCTTCAGGCTGAATCTGAAATTGCTGCTATTAATATGGTTATGGGTGCTAGTGCTTCTGGTGCTCGTTGTATGACATCATCATCATCTCCTGGAATTTCTTTGAAACAGGAAGGTATTTCTTATATTTCTGGTGCTCAGTTGCCAGCAGTTGTAGTAAATATGATGCGTGGAGGACCTGGTCTTGGTAACATTTCTGGTGCTCAGGGAGACTATTTCCAGGCTACTCGTGGTGGTGGAAATGGTGACTATCATGTTGTTGTAATTGCACCAGGTACTGTTCAGGAAATGGCAGACTATACTGTAAAAGCTTTTGAAATTGCAGATAAATATCGTGTTATGTGTATGATTCTTGGTGATGGTTACCTTGGTCAGATGTCTGAACCTTGTGTATTGCCAGAAGCTGTAAAAGAACTTCCTGAAAAACCATGGGCATGTACTGGCAAAACTCCTGATAGAAAACAGAACAAAGTATATTCTTTAAAGCTTTCTGGTATTGATGGTGAACTTAATGCTCATAACAAAGCTCTTTTTGCAAACTATCAGAAAATTCAGGATAACGAAACAATGTCTGAAACATTTATGTGTGATGATGCAGATGTAGTTTTAACAGCTTATGGTACTGCTGCTCGTGTTTGTAAAAAAGCAATCAAGCTTTTGAGAGATCAGGGTATAAAAGCTGGTCTTTTCCGTCCAATTACTTTATGGCCTTTCCCTCAGAAAGAACTTGAAGCAGCATGTAAAAATGCAAAAAAAATCCTTACTGTAGAAATGTCTATGGGCCAGATGGTTCAGGATGTTAAATTGTATTCTGGTCACAAAGTTAGTGATGTTGAATTCTATGGTGAACCAGGTGGAATTATTCCATCTGTAGACACAATTATTGAGAAGGTAAAGCAGTATGTCTAAAAAATATGAATTCCCAAAATCAATGAATGATGTAGCAACACACTATTGTGGTGGTTGTGGACATGGAATTATCCATAAATTAATTTGTCAGGTAATTGATGAATTGAATATTCAGCAGGATGTTCTTTTAGTAGCTCCTGTTGGTTGTGCAGTTTATGCTTATAACTATATTAATGTTGATGCTTGTGAAGCAGCTCATGGTCGTGCCCCAGCTGTTGCTACAGGTATGAAACGTGTTCATAAAGATAAGATTGTAATTTCTTATCAGGGTGATGGAGATCTGCTTGCTATTGGTACTGGTGAAACTATTCATGCAGCTAACCGTGGTGAAAACATTACTGTAATTTTCGTAAACAATGCAATTTATGGTATGACTGGTGGTCAGATGGCTCCAACTACATTGGTAGGACAGGTTACAAAAACAACTCCAAATGGTCGTAAAGCAGAGGATGTTGGTTATCCAATTCGTGCCTGTGAATTACTTAATACTTTGGTTGAACCTAAATATATTGAACGTTGTGCAGTTTATGATGTTAAACATATTAATCAGACAAAGGCTGCTATTAAAAAGGCATTAACATATCAGAAAGAAGGAAAAGGTTATTCTTTTGTAGAAATTCTATCTATGTGTCCAACAAACTGGGGTGTAAGTGCTACAGTTGCTGCTGACTGGGTTAAAAATGAAATGGAACCATATTATCCACTTGGTTGTTTCCGTGATGTTCCTGCTGGAAATGCTCCAGAAGCTGCATGTCCAAAAGCTGGTGTAGTATCAACTGCAAAATAAGGAGAAACTGAAAATGACAACTGAAATTATTTTTGCCGGATTTGGTGGTCAGGGGGTAATCCTTGCTGGTAAAATCCTTACTTTAGCTGGTATGAGTGAAGACAAATATGTATCTCACATTCCATCTTATGGTGCTGAAATGCGTGGAGGAACTGCAAACTGTTCTGTAATTGTTTCTGATGAAGAAGTTGCTTCTCCTGTTATTGAAAAACCAGATGTAGTTGTTGCTTTGAATAAACCTTCTATGACAAAATTTGAAAAGCAGCTTAAGCCTAATGGATTGTTGATTTACAATTCATCTTTAATTGATATTGAACCTTCAAGAAAAGATATTAGAACATTGGCATTGCCTGCAAACGAAATTGCAGCTGAAACAAACAATGCTCGTGGTGCAAACATGGTTGTTTTAGGATGTCTTGCAAAAGTTATTCCTGGAATGATTAGTGGTGTTAAACCCTTTGAATTTGCTTTGGATGAAGCAATTTCTGCCAGAAATAAAAAATTCAATCCAATTAATATTGCAACAATTGAAGCTGCATTTAATAGAGATTATGAAATAAAATAATAAGAGGTAAAAAAAATGAGTGAAAAGAACAAGATTGGAGCAAAAGTAAAATTAATTCGTGAAACAAGAAAATTATCTGTAGAAGATGTTTCTGAAAGAACTAATTTAAGCGTAGAACTTATTGAAAGTATTGAAAATGGTTCTCTAGTTCCAAGCCTAACTCCTCTTATTAAAATTGCTCGTGTATTAAGTGTTAGACTTGGTACATTCATGGACGATGATGAAAATCTTGGTCCAGTTGTAACACGTGCTCAGGAAAAAACAGAAGTTACAAGATTCAGTGGTCGTGGAAATGCAGTTAATTCTGACTTGGATTTCTATACATTGGCTCACAACAAAGCTGGCCGCCATATGGATCCATTTGTAATCGATATTTTCCCAAAATCAGAAGAAGAAGTTAAACTTTCTACACACGAAGGTGAAGAATTCATTTACGTTCTTGAAGGTGAAATTGAAATTCTTTATGGAAAAGATAAGTATGAATTAAAAGCAGGTGATTCAATCTATTACGAATCAATCGTAGCACACCACCTCCACAGTCACGGAAGTGAAAAAGCTAAGATTCTTGCTGTAATTTATACTCCGGCGTGATGCCGAGCCGTTGCAGGCATTTGTGCTGTCACCGAAAACTAGCTCAGCTGCGTCTTCACTACGTTGCAGACGCGGGCATTTTTAGACGGACATAAAAAAGGGGGCTGTTCTTAAAGTTGAAATACTTTTGGAACAGCCCCTTATAATTTAATTTAATTCAAAATGTGTAAATCTGTGCACATTTTTGGAAAATTAATAAAGATTACTTCCAGTTTTCCCCAATATCGTAAATCAATTTTTCTGTTTTTTCCCAGCCTAAACATGGGTCTGTAATTGATTTTCCATAACAACCTTCACCAGGTTTCTGGCAGCCATCTTCAATGTAGCTTTCAATCATAAAACCTTTTACCAGTTTTTTGATTCTTTCATCGTGTTTGCAAGAATGTAAAACATCCATAACAATGCGGTACTGTTCAAATGGATTTTTATTTGAGTTAGAGTGGTTTGTATCAACAATAACTGCAGGATTCTGCAAATCTCTTTTTTCGTATTCATTGCAAAGACGTACTAAATCTTCGTAATGATAGTTGGGAACATTGTTTCCATGTTTACTTGTACTTCCACGTAAAATTGCATGGGCATAAGGATTTCCTGCAGAATGTACTTCCCATCCTCTATAAATAAAAGTATGGGGTTTCTGAGCTGCAAGAATTGCATTCATCATAACTGTAAAATCACCACTAGTTGGATTTTTCATTCCTACAGGAACTTCAATTCCACTGGCTGTAAGTCTGTGCTGCTGATCTTCTACAGAGCGGGCTCCAACAGCAACATAACCTAATAAATCATCAAGATAACGGTAGTTTTCTGGATAAAGCATTTCATCGGCACAAGCAAACCCTGTTTCTTCAACTGCTTTCATATGAATCTGGCGTGTTGCAAGAATTCCTTTGAACATATCAGATTTTCCTGTTGGATCTGGTTGATGTACCATTCCTTTATAACCTTCGCCTGTAGTACGAGGTTTATTTGTGTAAATACGAGGACAAATTAAAATTTTATCTTTTACTTTTTCCTGTACAGGTTTAAGACGATTAATGTAATCTAAAACACTTTCTTCCTTATCTGCAGAACAAGGACCAATAATTAAAAGAAGACGGTTATCTTTTCCTGCAAAAACATTTTTAATTTCCTGTCTTTTTGTTTCTACAGTATTTACCACTTCTTTTGTTAAAGGATGCATTTCCTTTACTTCTGCTGGTATTGTTAATTTTCTTTCAAATACCATATTCATTTTTGTTCCTCCAAAAGTTTTGATTCCTCTTCGTTTTCTACTTCGAATTGGATTCCTAGCTTTTTAATTCTTATAAAATAATCAGGCAAACTTTTTCTAACAGCTTGAATTCCTTCAATTCTGCCGCCAGTTTGACTGAGCATAGTTACCAGTGACATTACGATTCTGTGATCATTGTGACCGTCAAGAGCTATATCAGGTTTATGAATTTCACTTTTGTTGATGATAATCTTGTTATTATAAACTTTCATATCAACACCAAATTTTGCAAGCTCTTCTTGCATTACTGCACCACGATTGCTTTCCTTTATTTGTAATCGTTTTGTACCCTTGAAAATTCCACCCTGGTGAAGGGCTGCAACAACAAAAAGAATAGGACCTAAATCAGGACAGTTGGAAATGTCAAGATGAGCCTTTTTTTTGCACAAAGATTTGTAATAATCTATATAAACTTTATCACCTTGAAGACTGTCTTCTCTTAATCCTTCAATTTTTACATTTCCATCCAAAGTATTAAAAGCTTCAAAAAAGGCACTGTTTGAATAATCGCCTTCTACTGTTGATTCTGTAGAATTATATTTTTGGTTTCCTTTAATAAACAGAGTTTTTTTATTTAACCATTTTATAGCAATTCCAAATTCCTTTAGAACCATAAGAGTCATTTCCACATAGGAACGACTTTCAAATTTGTTTGTAATTTTTAGAATTGAATCCCCGTCTAAAAGTGGAAGGGCAAATAGCAAACCTGTAATAAATTGGCTGCTGATGTTTCCAGAAATGATGAATGTATCTGCTTTAAGACTTCCATCAGTTTTAATAGAATTTCCTTCAATTTCAAAAGAAATATTTTGCTGTTTACAGATATCTTCGTAAACAGTCATTGGACGATGAATTAGAGTTTCACTTCCAAGAAATTTTGCTTTTTTATTTAATGTAAGTGCAATTGGAATAAAAAAGCGAAGTGTACTTCCACTTTCGTTGCAATCGAAAATAATTTCATCGGTATCTATAGATTTTTTGTTTCCAGAAAAATCAATGGAATCTTTATTAACATTAAAATCAATTCCCATTGCACTTAAACACTGCAAGGTTGCTTTTATGTCTTGTGAGTAAGCAATATTCTTTACAGTAGATTTTTGATTAGATAATGCAGCTGCAATCAAATATCTATGAGACATGCTTTTTGATGGAGGAGCATAACAACTGCCATGGGCACTAGATTTTGTTATAATCATTTTTTTACCTTCCTTTATTTGTTTTCCCAAATTTTAAGGATTTCATTTTTAACGGAATTTATATCTTTATTGTTTTCCACTGTAAAATCTGCGCAAGCCTTATAAATTGGATATCTTTCTTTGTAAAGTGTTTTAAGCTTTTCCTGATTATTAGAAAGGGGTCTGTCATCAGTTGGCTTAATGTTTTCAATTTTTCTGTCAATAAAGATGATAATTCCATTTTGTTTTAAGAATTTTACATTTTTTTCTCGTAAAATTGCACCGCCGCCTGTAGAAATAACACAATTTTGTTTACTGCTGATTTCTTTTATGCATTCAGATTCAATGTCACGGAAAGCATCAACTCCTTTTTCTCTGATTATCTGATCTGGTTTTAAGCCTGTGGTTTGCCAGATATATGCATCGGAGTCAATGAATTCTCTATTTAATGCTTTTGCAATTTCTGCACCAATTGTAGATTTTCCACAGCCTGGCATTCCTGCAAAAACAATGTTTTCTTTTGATGAAAGAATTTTTTTGAAAATTGAGTTACCAAGACTTTCAGGATATTTTGTATCAAAGAAAAATTCACTTGCTACAACTGCCTGAATAACCAGCATATATAGTCCGCCACTGGCTTTAATAGCTTTGTTTTTTGCAGAAAGAATAAAATTTGTTCTTAAAGGATTATAAATTACATCAACTGCACCCTGTAAATTTTTAAAAGCAGAAATGTCTATGGGAGAAGCCTCATTATTTGGAAACATTCCTACTGGAGTAGTGTTCAAAATAACTTCCGCATCACAATGTTTTTCACAAGCTTCTTCATAACTGATTGTTGTTTCTGACTTTGTACGGCTGACTTTATAAATTTCTTTTGCACCTAAATCCCTGGCAACCGCTAATGCTGTTTTACTAGTGCCACCAGTTCCTAAAATCAAAACTTTTTTATTGTTAAGTTCAATATTATTTGCAAGAATAAGATTTTTAAGACCAAAAAAATCTGTGTTGTAACCGTATAATTTCCCATTTTTATTTACGATTGTGTTTACAGCACCAATTTCTTCTGCTTTTGGATCGATATAATCAAGAAATGGAATTACATCCTGTTTATAAGGAATAGTTACATTTATTCCCTTAAAATCCTTTTTTGTCATAAAAGCAGTAAGTTCATCTTTTGGGATTTCTTTAAGAATATAATCATAGTTTCCAATTAAATTATGAATGTCTTTTGAAAAACTGTGACCTAATTTTTCACCAATTAATCCGTATTCCATACTATTCTCCTGGTAAGCCCTTATGCTTTTTCGTAAGTACCAACTATTTTTTCATCTTCACAAACTTGACTTAAGCTTTTAAGCAGCTTTTTACCATTATCATCTAAAAGACTTCCTTCAACTTCAACGTAGAAATAATATTTCCAGGGAATATTTTTTACAGGACGACTTTTAATATTTAAAAGATTAAAACCTTCATCACCAATAATTTTTACTGCTTTTGCCAAAGCTCCAGGAAGATTTTTTACAGAGAACATAAGAATTGAAACTCTGTCTTCTGTTTTAGCTGGAATCTCATATTTTTTTGTAAAAATTGCAAAGCGAGTACAGTTTTCCTGATTTATATTTATGCTTTTTGCAAGAACTTCCAGTCCATATAATGCGGCAGATTCTTCACTGGCAATTGCACCTAAAGACTTGTCCTTAGCGTCTGCAACTTTTTTTGCGGCAACAGCCGTGTTTGAAGAAGGGAGGGCAATCATTTTGTGATTTTGAATAAATTCAATACACTGATCAATAGCCTGCTGATGACTAATTACAGACTTTATGTCCTCAATTTTAGAACCTTTTATTCCAAGCAATGCCTGAGAAATATGAAGATTATAAGTATTATTTATAACAAGATTACCATTATGCATTAAATCAAAAACCTGTCCTACATCACCGGCATAACTATTTTCTACTGGTAGAACTGCATAATCACAGTTTCCATTTTCTACAGAATCGTATGCCTGCTGAAAACTGGAATAAGCATTCATTTTTCCATTTGGGAAAACTCTTTTTGCTGCAATATTTGCCCACGCTCCTTCAATTCCGCAGTATGCAATGTTTAAAGTATCACTCATAAGAACTCCAATAAAACCTTTTTATGCAAAAAAAAACCGCAAAGTAAAATAAAATTAAAATTTAAAAAAAATAACCATCCCACCAAACAAAAAATTTTAAAAAACGTTGTACCCCTAAAAATAA
>JAHAZJ010000035.1 GCA_018385315.1 Treponema sp.
TCTTCAAACACATTAACAATCAAGGATGATTTGACTTGTAAAAACTTTATTGCATATTCTGGAAAGGTAACAGTTGCAGACAATAAAACCCTTGCAACTTCAGCTGACTTTGTTGCTTTTGGTTCAAATTACTCTGGTGATGACCCTCGTTACAGCGATGACGATACTCGTTTTGCATATTATTTTTCGGATGAACCTTCTTATAAACCAGCAGGAACAACTTATTCGGATCATATTTTAACTGGAATAACTTCATCTGCAACTCTTACAGCGGGGACAGGGTCAAAAATTAAAACAGACCGAAACTTTTATGTGAACGGGCTAAATCTTTCAGGTTTTACATTAAATCTTAATACAGTGACTCCTGCAACTGGAAATCCAACTCTTAATACAACTGCAAAAGCTACTCCAAATCAGTGGGGAACTCCTTACGCCGTTGTATTTAATTCAACAATTACAAATGTAAATGCAAATGGTAACAGTAATGGAACATATCTTACAGCTGCTAAATCTCAGAAAAATACAGATGGAACTGGAAATACAAATGTTCAGTTTGAAGTTCCACAAATCATAAAAGCATATACAGTTTATGATGATGTAATTTATATAGCATTTAATATTCCAATTGAAAACTCTAATGACGATATTAATAAAAAACTTGCAGCGGGAAATGAACTTGCTAAAGGTGGTATGTATTACAATAACAGAACAATCAAATTTGCAAAGGCTTATAAAGATGCAGATTGTACAACAGTATTACCAAACGGAGATATTACAACTGCAGATAGTGAAGGTAACTATGGTTTCTATGTTAAAACAATAAATGAAAAATGGAACACAGATGCTTATGGTGAAAATAAATGGAACACAGATGCTGAAACTTCAAGAACAACAGAACAGTCCACAGACCGCAATGGTATTCATCATGATGTAACTGTAGATTTAAGTTTCCTGGAAGGTGTGTTTGTAGCAGCAGATGGTTTTACTATGAGTGATAATTACGGCATTGGAAAACAAGCAGATGGTACAACAGATGCTCCTGTTTATGATGCTACTGAGGATAAATGTGCTCCAGTTCTTGTAGCTGTTCTCACAGGTAAAGAAAAACACATTGCTCCATCAGGTGAGGCATCAATTCCCGCTACAGAAGCAGAAGCTCAGCAGATTTTTGATGGTCATAACTTTATAGAATTCCGCTACTCTGAACCCGTTGATATAGGTACAATGCTAGCCGCTGGTGGTGCAACAAATGTTGGTTCATCAGATTCGCTTGGAGATATTCAGACGATGGGGACAGGGATAACTGTAAAAGGTCTTGCTACAATAGCCTCAGGTTCTGTAACTGCTGCTTCAAAGCTTGGCGGAACACCTGTTCATTCTCTTTATAGAAAGTTCAGCAAAAAAAGTGATGAAACTACTTTTGACGTACAGACCCACAGTGTTCGTGTAGCAATTGCAGGTTATGTTAATGGTACAGTTTCTTCAAATGGAAAATCTTATTATAACTGGACTTCATATATTGAATCTGCGGTAATGCCATCTGGAATAGTAGAAAGAATAGCCGACCCACAGGTAAAAGATGAAGCAGGTAATCCAGTTACAATTGAAAAAACGACAAATCATCCTCTTACTCAGCTTTATGTAAATCAAATTAAATCAACAGGTACTGGTGTTGGTGGTACGGATGAATTTACAAATATAGAAACAGATTCTCTCTATAATAAATGGGATGTAACTCCACCATCTTTTGCTCCACTTCGCTATAACGGATTTACTGATTGGAAAAATCTTAAAACTCCAGATGATTCTACAAAATACGAAGCACTTGGTGCGGCATATTCTGGTTCAACAACCTTAAATGCAATTGAATTCCATATGTTCGACAATACTCCAGCTTATGTTGCTGGTGAAGCTGTACAGTGGTTTACAAAAATTGGTTGGGCAAATGCATCTGATGATAAAAATGTATCTGGTTCTGCAATTGACCCTGCTGCCGATACTCGTGGTGGAATTCGCTATTGTACTATTTATAATCTTACAAATCAATTTACTTATCTTCGTAAGGGAGACGCAAGCATTTGTAACTTTGAAAATTCAAAAAATATTTCGGGTGGTGCAGAAAGTTCTATTTTCGTTGCTCCAGAAAACTCGAAGTCTACAGGTATAGAAGATGGATGTTACTTTAAAGTTCCATTAACAGATGCTTCTGGTCATGATCCAAAATCAGAATTTCAAATTTATTTTGATGCAGAGGATTCTTCTGTATATGTTACCGATCTGGCAGGAAACTTGTTGAAAAAGAAATTATATACTCTTAATACAGTAGATCGTTCTTCTCCTTCTGTGAATGTTACTGCAGCACCTTGTGGAAAAGATGAAATGTATATTGTATTCTCTAAAGCAATCAACATTGATGAAATCATTGGACATACAGAAGATAATAAAGATGAAGTTAAATTAAACGCTCTTGAATGTATTCCAAAAGCATTAACAATATCTGGAGCAACAGATCTTAAAATTGATGATACTGTTCCAGCCCGAGTAGTTCATCGTACAGAAAATGCTACTGGATTTATCTTAAAATTGACTAGACCTATTACAATTGATGATATTACAGGGGGATTTTATATTGAACTTAAAGAATCAGAGGAATATCCATATGATTCTCTTTCTGGAATTAATGCAAAGGTAACACTTGTTCAGGATATGGCAGGAAACTATGCGGATGCAGGAAAACAGCATGCATTAACTGATTTTGCTATAAATGTAATTGAACCAGAATTTGCACATAACTCAAATATGCTGGACAGTAATGGTGATGATGTTCAGTTTGGTTTATATTCAGAAGGAAGTTGGGCTGTTCATTCTTGGGGTAGAGATCAAGGAAACTATGGAACCCTTAATCCAGAATATGATGTGTTTATGAGAGTTCAAGATCCTTATGATTTATTAGCTGGAAAAACAGACACATTATTCTTAAGTAATAATCCAACTGATAATTCAGTTTCATATGAGTACAACAGAATTTCTGGTCGTAACTGGCGAATCTGGTTGCCAGAAATATCTGCAAATATCTCTCCTGTAGCAAATAATAATGTTATTACGCTGGATGGTAATGCAGATGGAACAGACCCTCATATCATTAATTATGATATTAAATTGCTTTCCGAATCAGCAACATATGATGGCTACGATGCAGGTACAACAATTACATTCCTCTTCGATACAGGATTAACTGTAAAACATGATGGTTCCTCGGGTATAGGATCTCCATTATATGCACTTCGCCTGTCAGATCCAAACGATGTGTCATCTTTAGATTTGTGGTCTATAAAATTAAAATCTATTACAGCACAGCGAGGCGGGGTAAGTATTTTGAACAATGTTATTAATCCTTTGGACGGAGAAAAAGCTGTTTTAAGACTAAATATGGCTTCTGCTGGAAGTGTAAATATTATGGTTATGACGTTGGATGGAAATATTGTTACATATCTTAACCGTGGCGAAGTTGAATCTGGTGAACAATTCTTTACCTGGGATGGTAAAAATACAAGTGGAAAAGTTGTTGCCCGTGGAATGTACTTTATCCGAGTTATGGGAAACGGAATTGATGAAACTCGCAAAGTAATGATTGTAAAGTAATTATTTAGCAAGTTGAAGGTCCTTGGAAAATGTCTTATAATTATAATAATATGAATGAAGAAAACAGACAGGATACACGTTATGTGGAAATTGGAAGGGTTGTAGCTCCTGAAATTTGTGCACTAAATGGTATCCTCGATGATATTAGCTTAACTGGTTGTAAAATACATTTCCCCTGCATTTTAGACGTGAATCTTGATAATGAATACAATTTGAAAATTTCTTTATCAAGATCTCCAGAAGACACTCCATTACAATTATTATGCAAACCAATTTGGGTAAAGCAAGGCGCTGGCGATACATATATTGGAATGCAGAATTTGTATTCTCCAGATGAATCTCGTTTAAAAGATTTTATCGATTTCTTAGAGCAATTAAGTACAGACGATTTACCAGATATAGTTTAGAAACCAGGAATCATCACATTTATGAGCACAACAATCACAACATTGCCGGGAATTGGATTTTTACCGTTTCCCGAAATGAGCGAATTATTAGTTTCAGAATTAAAAAACAGATTTGATTTTTCTCAAAAGCCAAAAAATCGCTATGGTGATTTATTTTATTACGAGAATAAAGGTTGCTTTGAATCAAAGGTTTATCCTTATTGGGCTCGATGTGTTTTAGAGGAACCTTTTTTAATTCAATTCGATTCAATTGGTGAGGCCGCCGGTGAATTAAAAAAAATACAAAGAAACTGGGCTCCATATTTTTACACATGTTTCCGTCGTGGAAATCTTATTCAGGAAAAACTTCCATATATAAATCTTAAAGACAGAAAATTTCCATTAACAATTCCTCAAAGTGCAATGGGAATTTATACCTTGCTTGATGAACATACAATCATCGCTTCTGCAAAGACACAATCCTTCCTCCCGGCAGGAACCTTGCGTTTTGTAGAAGACCACGAAAATCCACCAAGCCGTGCCTATTTGAAAATTCAGGAAAGTCTTACAATGGCAAATATGTTTTTTGGTGTTGAACTTCCCCACCAGAATCAAAAGTGCTTTGAAGCAGGGGCCTGTCCTGGTGGATGGACATGGGTACTGGCAGGCTTAGGAGCGCAGGTGTATGCTGTAGACAGGGCAGAACTTGCTCCCCAACTCATGAAAAATCCTCTTATAAAATTTCAGGCACACGACGCTTTTACTCTTAAACCAGAAGATATAGGAAAAGTAGACTGGGTTTTTTCTGATGTTATTTGTTATCCGGAACGTCTTTTGGAATGGATTAAAAACTGGTTAGCAAGTGGACTTACTGAAAATATGATTTGTACCATAAAAATGCAAGGTGAAATAGACTGGTTATTAATTCAGAAATTTGCTGATATTCCAAATTCCCGCATTGTTCACTTAAATTACAATAAACATGAACTAACCTGGCTTTGGCATAATTATTAAAAAAAGCAATTTATCCCTGTCCCCATCGTCTGATTATAAAAAAAGCAATTTATCCCTGTCCCCATCGTTTGATTAATATCTTCTTTATCTTGGGGAAATTTCCCTAATAAACTTTCATCATAATTCCGATAAAAAAGTATGCCAGCAAATAGTTATGAAAAACCGGATTTTTGGTCTCAGAAAGCATTTTCAGAAGGTTATCCTGCTCGTTCAGTTTATAAATTAAAGGAAATTGATGAAAAATTTGGAATGATTAAAAAAAGTACAGTCGTTCTGGATTTAGGTGCCGCTCCTGGAAGTTGGACTACATTTCTTTTAAGAAAATTAAATGGTAACGGAAAAGTTGTTTCATGCGATTTAAATCCTTTAGCAAAAACTGTAAAGGGTGATAATCTTGTTTTTATTCAAGGTGATTTGAACGCTCCAGAAATTAGAGCTCAAATTAAAGCTCATGGTCCATACGATTTAGTGGTTTGTGATGCTGCCCCAAAAACTACTGGTAATAGAATTGTTGATACAGCCAGTTCTGAACAATTAGTTGAGATGGCAATTTGGTATGCCCAGGCAATGTTAAAACCCGGTTCAAATTTCGCCGTAAAAATTTTTCAGAATGGTGATCAGCAGAGATTATTAAAAACTATGAGAGAGATTTTCACTACTGCAAAAGGGTTTAAACCTGAAGCATGCAGACAAGAGAGTTTTGAGACCTATTTAATAGGATTGAATAAAAAATAAATTTCAGTTTTAATAGAAGGTGAATTAGAATATGTTTATAGAAAAAATGAAGACTTTGAAAAATATAATCCGAAATAATAATCATCTTTCTAAATGGGGAAAAATTGCGGTTACATCTGTTGTATGTTTTATTGTTGGTATTACAGCAACTGCGGTAACTGTTATTTCTATTAGAACTGCAAAACAACATAGTTCTGTTGGTGGCTTTGAAATTTCAGCCATTCCAGATTTTAAAGAAGATTTTCTTGATGGGGATAATGCAGATACAGAAGAATTATTAGAAACACAGGCTTTGCTTGCTGATGATGGAGAGGAAGCTGTTCAGCAGGATGTTTCCGAAGATGAACTTTCATTAACATATCAAACATATCGTGTAAAATCTGGTGATATGATTGGTTTTATTGCAGATAAATACGATGTTACCCAAGATACAATCATTAGTATTAACAATATTAAGCAGTCCCGTTTAATCCAGGTAGGACAATACCTTAAAATTCCTTCAATGCCAGGAATTCTTTACACAACAAAAACGAAAGGGGAAACTCCTTCAACAATTGCAGAAAAATATAAGGTTGATGCAGAAAAATGTGCACTTGTAAATAATATTTCAATAGATACAGAATTGGAAAGCGGATTACAGCTTTTTGTTCCAGATGCACAGTTAGATTGGGCCACAAGACAGGAAATTAATGGTGATCTCTTCCGCAAACCATTGCATTCCCGCTATTATCTTTCATCCTATTACGGCTGGCGTGATTCTCCATTTAATACAGGTAAACGTTCGTTCCACACAGGTATTGATATGGCTTGTTCTACAGGCACACCAATTTATCCTGCAATGGATGGTGTTGTTACTGCTGCTGGTTATAACTCAACATATGGTAACTATGTAATTGTACAGCATCATTCTGGTTATAAAACTCTTTATGGACACATGAGTAAGATTACTTGTAGAAAAGG
>JAHAZJ010000036.1 GCA_018385315.1 Treponema sp.
CTTCCAGGGCAGTGGCAATTTCTAGTAAAGACACAGTACTTTCGCCGTTGGTTGGAATTACATCTGTAACCTGCATAATTCCCGTAGTTATAGTTCCGGTTTTATCCAATGCAATAATCTGAGTCTTACCCACTTGTTCCAAACAAGTGGCATTTTTATAGAGAATTCCAGATTTTGCACCCACACCGTTTCCAACCATAATTGCAACCGGAGTAGCAAGTCCCAAAGCGCAAGGGCAGCTGATTACTAAAACCGAAACTGCACGGCTTATAATAAAGCCTATTCCTTCTCCAGCAATAAGCCAGATAATAAAAGTGATTACAGAAATTGAAATTACAGCTGGGACAAAAACCCCTGCAACTTTATCTGCAATTTTTGCAATTGGAGCTTTTGTACTGGCGGCATCCCTTACCATTTGGATAATTCCAGCAAGGGTTGTGTCTTCTCCAACTTTGGTAGCCTGACAAATCATATAACCTGATGTATTGATTGTTGCAGCTGTAACATTGTCTCCGGCTTTTTTTTCTACAGGAATACTTTCGCCAGTAAGAGCAGATTCATTTACCGCACTTTCTCCTTCTACAACAATTCCATCAACAGGAATGTTATCTCCAGGACGAACAACAAATTTATCACCAACTTTTACAGATTCTACATCAACTTCAATTTCTTTTCCGTTTTGTAAAACAATGGCAGTTTTTGGGGCCAGCTTCATAAGGGATTTTAGTGCATTTGTAGTTTTTCCCTTTGAATAGGCTTCCAGAGTTTTCCCTACAGTAATTAATGTAAGAATTGTGGCAGCAGATTCAAAATAAAGCTGATCCATAAAGTACATAACCTGTTCATGGTTCCCTGCAATAACCGCACCACTCATAGCAAAAAGCGCATAAACACTGTAGCCAAAAGAAGCCGTGGCTCCAAGAGCAACCAGGGTGTCCATATTGGGAGAACGGTGAAGAAGTCCCTTAAATCCGCTTACAAAAAATTTCTGATTAATTACCATAATCAGGGCAGATAACAAAAGTTCATATAATCCAACAGCTACATGATTTTCCTGCAAAAAAAGGGGAATAGGAAAATTCCACATCATGTGACCCATTGAAACGTACATTAATGGAAGGAGCAGAACTACCGAAGCAATAAGTCGTTTTTTCATTTTGGGAGTTTCTGTATCTTTTAATTCATCTTCGTAATCAGGTTGAGTAGATTTTCCGGTTTTTTTGAGGCTGGCACCGTAACCTGCATCTGTAACTGCTTTAATAATTTCCTGAGTGCTGGCAGTTCCTTCAACTCCCATGGAATTTGTAAGAAGACTGACAGCACAACTAGTTACTCCATCCACAGAATTAACAGCTTTTTCAACACGAGCAACGCAGGCTGCACAACTCATTCCTGTAACATTATATTGTTCCATTTTAACCTCAATTTATTTCATCAGTTTTTGAAGAGTATCCATAAGTTCGTCTATAACCTCATGGTTACCATTTTTAATGTTTTCTGCAACGCAGGTTTTTAAGTGATTACCAAGAAGAACTTTATTAAAACTGTTTAAAGCAGAATTAATTGCGGAAACTTGCATAAGAATATCAGTGCAGTAAACTCCATTTTCCAGCATATTCTGAACACCACGAACCTGACCTTCAATTCTTTTAAGACGGTTCATTAAATCTTTAAATTCTTTCTCATCCCGGTCTTTGCGTTTTCCCGAACAATAAGGACATTCTTCTGTCATAAGGTCTTTTTCTTTGTTATTTGCCATAACAAAACTCCAAATAAAATTACCCCCATAGGGTATCATTTTTTTATGGATAATATATACCTAGTGGGGGTATCTGTCAAGAAAAGCCAGGTTTAAATTAAAGAAAAATAACAAACAAACAAACAAACTTCCCACAGCGTCTTAGAGTAAAAGTACGGGAGCGAAAACGGGACTACGAAGTGCCTCTGAAGCTGACGAGCGTAGCGAGATGGATAACTTCCAAACAGCTTCAGCGAGCAACTTCGTAGGCACGTTGTAGCGGTAGTACTTTTACTCTAAGACGCTGTGTGTTGTTTGTTTTTTGTTTATTATTTTTCTTTAATTTAAACCTACTATTATTTGAAGTAACCGTAATCTATGCCGTTTGTGCCTTTCGGAATATTAACATAAAATTTGTTATCATGAATTGTGTGGTTTGCATCTTCAACAGGAATTGAAACTAAAGGTGTCCAGAAAATACGCTGAACTTTATCATCCTCGTTAATAACTTTTTTCTGACCTACAAGTCCAAGAATTTCAATTTCGGTATTCAAGAAGGATTCAGGAAATAAAACTTGAAGATTCCATTGTTTTGTGGAAACAAGTGTGCCATCTTTGTCTTCTGCTTTCCATTCTTTGTTGGCAAGGTAAAAACATTGTGTCTCGTTACCATTTGTAGCAACCAACGCAAAATCATAAGCATCTGTTCCAGATTGGGATAAAGTTGGATCTGTACCATCTAAAGATAAAATTTTTCCAACATCAGAATAGCTTAGCTTAAATGCTGGATCAACACTCAAAGTAATTGGTGAACTGCCTGCAGGGGCAATCTTTTCTTCACTATATTCTGTTTGGTAATAACCGAATTTTCCTTCGTAATATCTGCAGAAGTAAACATATTTATTTCCTTCAGTTGCAGTTGTATCTGTGAAAGAAAATGTTTTATTTTCAGCATTAAAGCCTGAAGGAAATATAATACCGATATTGATAGGATTTTCATTGTTTGTAATATCTTTTCTAAAGACGTTTATGTATTGAATATCAGAACTTGTGTATGTTCCTGTGACTAAAATTCCTGAATTTTGAACTTCAACATCAGGTCTATGGAGAGTATTTTCTGGTTTTACATCTAATTTACAGGATATAAAAAAAAGTGAAATGGAAAAAATAATGCCGATAATAATTGTATTTTTTTTCATATATAAAACCTCAATTATATTATCGGCAAGAAAATGTTATTTTTTTACTCTTTTTTTGGTTTTAACAGCTTGAGATTCAAGAGATTGTTTCTTGCTCCTGCTATATAGAATAATGGCACCAATAATGGAACCTATAATCATAATAAAACAAAGAATCTGGCCTGTTGAAAAATTTAGTAAAGATGTATTTGTGTAAATTGGAGCAGATGTATCAGTTCCAATTCTATAACCTAAATCTGCATCAGGTTCGCGGAAATATTCAATGATAAAGCGAAATAATCCGTAACCACCTGTGTAAATACAACCCAGCATGCCATCAAATTTTTTATGTTTTCTGCAAGTCCAGATAATAAGCCAAAGAACAATGCCTTCAAAAAGTGCTTCGTATAACTGACTTGGATGACGTGGAAGATTTACAAGATTTTTTGTAGAAATGTCCATTCCAATTTGAGCAGCAAATTCTTGTACCCAAGGTATATTTGGAAGGAATTGTTCAGAACTTGGAACTCTAAAGACCATGCCCCATGGCATTGTGGTAATGCGCCCGTAAAGTTCACCGTTTAAAAAGTTTCCTAAACGACCAAAGGTGTATCCAAGAGGGATGGCACAGACCATGGCATCTATCCATTTTGAAATTGGCTGGTTGTGCTTTTTACACCAGAAAATCATTCCTAAAAGACCGCCAATGAAGCCTCCGTGATAAGACATTCCTGCAAAGCCTGTAAAATGCATATCACTATCAAAAGGCCATAAAATGAGCCATGGATGTGTCCAATAATTTATTGATGCTGGGTTTGATGGATCATATTTGTTATAGATTAATGTTGAACCAATTCTTGCACCAAGAAGTAAGAAAATAATTCCTGTTCCAATAAAACTGAATAAATCATCTTCTGTGACTTTGTAATTTTTATTGTCTAAAGCTCCTTCTTTGGCAACCTTTTGTAAAATAAAGTAGGCGGTGGAAAAAGCAAAAACATACATTAAGCCATACCATCTTAAAAGGCTTAGCCATTTTATGTTTGGAAAAATTTCTGGTTGAATCCAGTCAGGGTATTTGAGATATAAAAACATTTTTATTCCTTTTAAAAAACTGTTTAAGCTATTTAAACTTTAAAGCCTTGTTGAGCTGCTTTTAACAGTTTTGATTTTAGAAGATTATTTTCTTTCTTTAATTGTACCAGTTCATATTGCTGTGTCTTAATCATTTCTGCAAGTTCACCAATGGAAAGTGTTCCACCTGCTACAAGATCATCAATGCCAGAAAGTTTAAAATCATAATCAGAATTAGCTTCTTCTTCTGCATTGTTGAAGGAGTCAGAATTAAAGGTTTCAGGATCAAAATCTGAATCAAAATTTCTTGGTGGAGTTGCAATGACTTTGTCGCAAATTCTATAAATGCCCTGTCCAAGTACGGATTTTGGTTTATAGATTACTACTGGAAGTTGTGAAGAGAGAGCTTTATCTTGAAGCATATCCCGGTACATAATTCCAAGAAAATCAATTTCCAAACCAAGATACTGGTTACATGATGTTTTAATTCTTTGTGCTTTATCTGCATCCTGAGGATTTTCTATCATATTCATTACAAGACGAGGCCTGAATTGCTGCATACGTGTAATGAAAAGTTGTGTTGTTTGAGGGTCTACTCTGCCTAAAGCCTGAACAAGCTGTGGAATATAAAGCTTCTGCATAGATTCAGAATTCTTTTTTAGATTATCAAGCAGATTACGTCCCGGAGTATTGCGTTTAAATGTTGTATACAGAAGACGGAATACAGCATTTTTTAAGAACAAATATGCGTTAAGAGTTGCAGTAACTGCCGGTGCAGAAACAATAATTCCCTGTGGGGAAAGAAGGAACATATCAAGAATGAATTGATGGGTTCCAGCTCCTAAATCTAAAATAACATAATCAGTATCAATATTTTTTAAGTTTCTGATTAATTTGATTTTTTGCTGATACTTTAATGAAGTTAAATCTGGAATCTGACTGTCACCTGCAATAAAACTAACGTTATCATAATCTGTAGGCTGTATGATTTCTTTAAATGAGGATTTTTCTGTGAACCAGGAACCTAAACTTGCAGAACCTGGATGTTGCCCAATTACCAGGTGCAGGTTTGAAGCACCAAGGTCTAAATCAACGAGAACAACTTTTTTTCCTTGCTGTCCTAATGCAATTGCAAGGTTTGCAGAAAGGAGACTTTTTCCAACGCCACCTTTACCACTTGCTACTGGAATTATTTGTGCCATGATAAAATTATAACATGATTGTAATTAGTAAACTAGTAGATTTTTTAAAGGTACTGACATAAAATATAAGTATGAAATTAAGTAGAAGAAAGCTTGTTAAAAATTCTTTCATAGCATTAATTCTTGCTATGGTTGTTATTGGAGCATCTTATTGCTTTGCACAAGTAAAAGCCCAAAATGATTCAAAGGCTTCCAGTTTCCAATATATGAGAAAAATTAATTCTGTTTTTGATTTTGTCCAACAGAATTATGTTGATGAAATTGATCCTGTAGTTTTATATGAAGGAGCTCTTAAAGGTATGTTTGAAGCTTTGGGAGATCCTTATTCGGTATATCTGGATTCAGATTATATGCGTGATTTAACAGACACAACTGAAGGTTCTTTTGGAGGAGTTGGATTAACAATTTCAAAACCTGTTGAATCTACTCCTGAAAAACCTGCTTATGTTGAAGTTGCATCACCATTGGAAGATTCTCCTGGCGCAAAAGCAGGTATTCGTGCTGGCGATTTGATTGTTGCTGTAGAGGGCAGACCAACTCCTGAGCTTACAATGAATGAAGTACTTGGATTGCTTCGTGGTGAAGTAGGAACTCCGGTAACAATTACAATATTACGTGGAACAAATATGCGTTTTGATGTAAGACTTGTTCGTGCATTAATTGAAGTTCCTACAGCAAAATATGGAATGATTGAAGGTACTAAAATAGGTTATGTTCGTTTGATTGAATTTACACCAGAAACACCAATTCGTTTCCAGGATGCTTTAGATTCTTTTGAAGAAAATGGATATAAGAGTTTAATAATTGACTTACGTGATAATCCGGGTGGATTGATTAATAGTGTTGTTGATGTTGCAGATAAGTTTATTGATAAAGGTGTAATTGTTTCTACAAAGAGCCGCATAGCTATTGAAAACATGGAATTTAAAGCTTCAAAAGATAAAACAACAGCAAGAAAAAATATTCCAATTGTAGTATTGATTAATAAAGGTTCTGCCAGTGCATCAGAAATTCTTTCCGGCGCATTAAAAGATTATAAAATGGCTTATCTTGTTGGTGAAAATACTTATGGGAAAGGTTCTGTTCAACAGGTAAGACAGTTAAGTGATACAGATGGTTTCAAATTAACAATGGCTCGCTACTATACTCCAAGTGATGTTAATATTGATAAAATTGGAATTCCACCAGATTTAGAAATTACAAATATGGAATCTCTTACTAAAGAGCAGGAAGACAATTATGTAAAACTTGTAGAAGATCGGGTAATTGAAAAGCTTGTAGAAGATAATCCAGAAATGACTGAAAAGCAGATTGCAGAAAATGCTAAAGTAATTTCTAATGATACAAAAATTGATGCAAGAATTATCAGAAAAATAATTCGAAATCAGGTAACAAAATATTCTACACCTTTATATGATTTGGATTATGATCTTCAGTTAAATGAAGCAATCAAAATTGTTTCTAATCCTGATTTTAATACATTACTTAAAAAGACAAAAACTTTAAAACAGTTGCAGCAGGAAAAGGAAGATAAAGAATTGCAGTCAAAAACTGGAAATAGTAAATGAGACAATTAATTTTACAGCAAAATCCAGATAAAAATGGTGGCGTCACAGTAATTGGTAAAGACTACAGATATTTGCGCCAGGTACTTAGAGTGCGAGTGGGTGATATGTTAAGTCTTCGTTGCCCAGACGGACAGTTATATAATTCCACTGTTGTAAAAATTGAGGAAAACACAAAAAAGATTTTTTTACAAATTTGCGCAGATACAAATTTAAGTGATGAAAAATCTATTACAAGAGGAGTTCAGGCAAAATCCATAGAAACTGAAAATGACAATAAAGGCAAAGAATATTGGCTATTTCAGTTTTTGCCAAAACCACAAAAGCTGGAGCAGATTGTACGTCAGGCCACAGAATGTGGAATCAGATATATTATTCCTGTTATTGGTGAATATTCTGAAAAAAGTAGTGTTGCTGCAATGGAAAATTCAAAACAGGAAAGAATGGAAAGAATTATAAAAGAAGCAAGACAGCAAAGTGGATCTCCTGTTAATACACAGTTGTTATCATGCATGACTTTAGAAACTGCAATTGAAAAGTGGAAGGAAGTTGAGTCTGAAAAAATAGGCTTTGTTCTTTCTGAAAGAAATGACGGAGATGGGGATATCCGAAAGCTTATTGCTACAAAGCAGAATTTGGGTACAATAGGTATTGTTGTAGGAAGTGAGGGTGGATTAAGTCCTGCAGAAGTTCAATTTATCTTAAATGATAGAGATTTTAATCCAATTCATTTTTCCGGAAATATATTAAGATGCGAAACTGCAGCACTGTATGGGATAGCGGCAGTTCAAACGGCGGTGAATTAGTATGTCAGTAGAAAGAATTAATCTAATAGGTGTTCCTGTAGATATTTGTAGTCCAGAGAATTTAGAAAATGAAATTCTGGAATTACTTGCTCATCCTGGTACAAAGCAGATTGTTTTGCTTTCGATTTGGGATTTGTTAAAGGCAAGACATAAAGGTGAATTCTCTGAATGTATTAAAAATGCAAATCTTATTATCCCAATATCAAAAAGTATTATAAAAGGTGCAAGATTTTTAAAATTACCGGTGCCAGAAAGATATAATCCTTTTGATGTGGTTATTCAGATTCTTTCGATATTGGAAAGCCATTACAAAACATTATATATGATGGGCTCTAACAAAAAAATTTTAAGAAAGGCTGAAAGCAATGTTGCATCAACTTTTCCTGGACTTAGAATTGTTGGTCGATGTGTTGGCTATTACAATAAAAATCTTGAAGATGATATTGTACAGGCTATTTTCAAAGCACAGCCATCCTTAGTTTTAGTAAGTGACGGCATTAAAGAAAAGAATAACTGGGGATGGAAACGACGAAATAGATTTAGTTCTAGTATATTCCTTTATTACAAAGACGCTTTTGCAATTTTTGCAAAGAAAATAAAAAGAGTGAATCAGAATGTATTTGAACGAGGTCACGAGATTTTCTTTGAAATTTTGCGAAATCCATTAAAAACTTTTTTGATTTTTCCATACATGTGGTATATAATTATCTTATTGTATAAAAAAATTACAAAAAGTGGTAAATAATTGATAGCGTCGGAAAGGAATTTAGAAAATTCTTCTAATGAAGTCTTAATTGTTAGCAGGAACTACTGTATCATTGATTTTGTAAAAAGCATTATCGGTGAAAATGTAACACATAAAATACAATCTCAATTAGTCGAAATGAGTTTTCTTGTTTCGACTTTTGTTTTTTTAGATGCATCATCTGTAAATCTTGAAAATTATGAGACTGTAAATTCTTTTATTGGAAAACACAGTTCTAAAATTTTATTAATTGTGCCTTTTGGTTGTAATCAAAGGGTATTAAAAAATATTGCGAATCTATGCCATACAATTATTCCCTATCCTTCAGCGGTTTTAAAAGCAAAAAATCTTTTTCTTTCAACTGTAAAAAAATCTGAGTCATTGCAGTTAAATACTTATAGTAATATTAGGGAAGAAGAATTATTAAAATACAGTGAATTGGATGATATTCTTGGTTCATCAGATCATATTATAGAAATTAAAAAAAGAATAATAAATAGTTTATCCATATCTAATCCTATTTTGATTTTGGGTGAAACAGGAACGGGAAAAAGTACAATTGCCAGAATAATTCATAATATATCGGCAAGAAAGAATAACAATTATTTTCAGTTAAACATTTCTACTATTCCTGAAAATCTTGCAGATTCTGAGCTTTTTGGAACGGAACAAGGTGCATATACAGATGCACATAAACGTGAAGGAATTATAAAGGCTTGCGATGGTGGCACATTGTTTATTGATGAAATAGGAACAGCTCCCTTAAGTATTCAGAGTAAATTATTGGTTTTTATTGATACTGGAGAATTTAATAAGGTTGGTAGTGACAGAATGCATAAAGCTGATGTTAAATTAATATTTGCCACAAATGATAATCTGAAACTAAAAGTTATGCAGGGAGAAATGAGAAAAGATATAGTGCAAAGAATTATGGGCTATGTAATATATCTTGCTCCCTTACGTGAAAGAACTGGTGATATTTCTGTTATTGCAAATGCAATTGCAAAAAAACATGGTTGCACAATTACAGAAGCTGCATTAGAAAAATTAGAGGGATATTCCTGGCCTGGTAATGTGCGTCAGTTAAAGTATTGTATTGAAAGAGCATGTAATAGGGGAAATCCCCAAATTGATTCACAAGATTTAGAGTGGTATAATTAAGGTATGAGTGAAAATATGTTAAAATTACAGAATGGTAGTGATATCCGTGGTGTTGCAGTTGAAGGTGTGGAAGGCGAAAATGTAAATCTTACACCAACAATTGCAAGACAAATTGGTTGTGCTTTTGTTAGTTGGTTGGAAAAGAAAAGTGGTGTTCCTGCATATGAACTAAAAATAGGTGTAGGTCGTGATTCCCGTGTTTCAGGACCAGAACTTTCAGATGCTTTAATTGATGGAATGCTAAGTGGTGGTGCTACAGTTATTAACTGTGGAATGGCAACAACACCAGCAATGTTCATGTCCATTGTTTTTCCAGAAACAAGTTTCCATGGTTCAGCAATGATAACAGCAAGCCATCTTCCATATAATCGTAACGGCATTAAGTTTTTTGATGCTGAAGGCGGACTGGAGCATGATGATATTACAGAAATCTTAAATCTTGCAGGAATGTTAAATCCTGTTCGCAATAATTATGCGGCTAAAGTTTTTGATTTGCTCCCATTATATGCATCTTATCTTAAAGGTCAGATTGCACAAGCCCTTGGTGGTGGTGCAAAACCATTGGATGGACTTCATATAGTAGTAGACTCAGGAAATGGTGCTTCTGGTTTCTTTGTAGATCAGATTTTACAGCCACTTGGTGCAGATACAACAGGAAGCCAATTTCTTGAACCAGACGGCATGTTCCCAAATCATATTCCAAACCCAGAAAATAAACAGGCAATGGAAGCGATTCGTACTGCAGTTTTGAATAACAAAGCTGATTTAGGATTGATTTTCGATACAGACGTAGACCGTATGTCTGCAGTTTTGTCTGATGGAAGGGAAGTAAACCGTGACTCAATTATTGCTATGATTGCTGCAATTCTTGCTCCAGAATATCCGGGTTCAACAATTATTACAGACTCAGTTACATCTGATCGTCTTACATACTTCCTTGAAAAAGAACTTGGTCTTAAACACCTTTGCTATATGCGTGGTTATAAGAATGTAATCAACAAACAGAAGGAACTTAATGCTGCTGGAACAGTTGCTCCTTTGGCCATGGAAACTTCTGGACACGGTGCTCTTAAAGATAATTACTTCCTTGATGATGGTGCATTCCTTGCTGTTAAACTTGTAATTGCTCTTGCAAAAGCTGCAAAAGAAGGTAAAAAGCTAGACAGTCTTATTGAAAAACTTCCTCCTTTAGTAGAAGAAGGAGAGTACCGTTTTAAGATTAATGATGAAAACTTTAAGGAATATGGAAAATCTGTTCTTGAAGAATTCAAAAAACGAGCAGAAGCAGCTGGATACGAAATGCCACATTCTTATGAAGGTGTTCGTCTTTCATTTAAAGGCGAAGATGTTCAGGGATGGATTTTGCTCCGCTTAAGTCTTCACGATCCAGTAATGCCTATGAATATTGAAGGTGGCCGTAAAGGTGATTTAGCAAAACTTATTGAAATTGCTAAAAAACTTACAGACGGATTCGATAAATTAGACAGAAAATTCTAAAAAACATTTATAGAGAAAACTAATATGACTGATTTTATTCAACGTCTGCAGAAAATAATAGATGAGTCTCAGAACATTGTTTTTTTTGGCGGTGCTGGAGTTTCTACAGAATCGGGTATGGCTGATTTTAGAAGCATAGACGGTTTGTATAATCAGCAGTGGAAATATCCTCCTGAAGAGATTATCAGTCATAGTTTTTTTTACAAAGATACAAAAGAATTCTATCGTTTTTACAGGGCAAAATTATTGCCAACTGGGTTTGAACCAAATGCTGCTCATATAAAACTGGCAGAAATGGAAAAGGCCGGTAAATTAAAAGCGATAGTAACTCAAAATATAGACGGGCTACATCAGAAAGCAGGTAGCAAAACGGTTTACGAATTACATGGCAGTACCCTTCGTAATTTCTGTCTTGAGTGCAATGCAAAATATGATGAAAAAATAATTGCTGACAGCGAAAATGCACCAGATAAACTTCCTCACTGCCCAAAATGCGGCGGTCTTATAAAACCAGATGTAGTTCTTTATGAAGAAGGTCTTGATGACTGGACAATACAAAAATCTATAGAAGCTATCTCAACTTGTGACACTCTTATAATTGGTGGAACTTCCCTTATTGTGTATCCTGCTGCAAGTTTTGTAGAATATTTTCGGGGCAAACATCTAGTATTAATCAACAAATCTATAACTGCAATGGATAATAGGGCTGAACTTGTAATTCATGAGCCAATTGGGGAAGTGTTAAGCAAAATAACCATATGATAAATATATAGTTAGACAAATACAATTAAAATTTTTCTTTGATGTTTCAGAATAAGCTTTTTAAAACTAGTATTTAATTTTTTGCATTTTTACTTTATACTGTTTGCATGTCTTACGAAGTAACTGCAACCAGACGCCGTCCACAAGCTTTTGATAATCTTGTGGGACAGGAGTTTGTTTCTGAAACATTAAAAAGTTCTATTAAATCTGGCAAGATTGCTCATGCATATTTATTTACTGGCCCTCGTGGGTGTGGTAAAACTTCAACTGCCAGAATTCTTGCAAAAGCATTAAACTGTGCCAATGGTCCAACAGATACTCCATGTGGTCAGTGTTCAAATTGTCTTGAAATTACAAAAGGTTCTTCTCTTGATGTAATTGAAATAGATGGTGCTTCAAATACTAGTGTAGATAACATTAGACAGATTAAAGAAGAGGTAATGTTCCCTCCTGCAAAATGTCGTTACAAGATTTATATTGTTGATGAAGTTCACATGCTTTCAACATCAGCTTTTAATGCCTTGCTTAAAACAATTGAAGAACCACCAGAGCATGTTATTTTTATTTTTGCTACAACTGAACTTCAAAAAGTGCCGGCAACTATTAAATCTCGCTGCCAGCAGTATAATTTTAGACTTGTTTCTGTAGAAAAAGTAAAACAGAGTTTGGCCGAAGCCGCTGCAGAATTAAACATTAAAGCAGAAGATGAAGCCCTTTATTGGATTGCCAGAGAATCAACAGGTTCTATGCGTGATGCCTATACTCTTTTTGATCAGGTTGTGGCATTTAGCGATGGTCACCTTACTTATGAAAAAATTAGAGATAAACTGGGTCTTGTTGGAATTGACAGATTAAACATGGTTTTTGAATCTTGTGCATATGGAAGAACGGATGAGGTTCTTTTATCTTTGGATGAGTTTTTGCAAAGTGGTATTTCTATAGAGCAGTTAATTTCTAATTGTGCTGATTATTTGCGCAGCCTTTTACTGATAAAATCTGGTGTGAATAAAGAAGCACTTCTTGGAAATAATATTGAACGATACAGTAAAGTGGTTTTAACAGCATGGAATCCTTTGCAAATAGAACGGGCTCTTTCTTTATTCCTTCAGTTATATCGTGATATTAGATATTCTCTTTCACCACGTTATGAATTGGAATTAGCATTCTCACGTCTTTGCTGGATATCACAATATGTTTCAAATCAGGAAGTTAAAAAGGCAATTGATGCGGCTCAGGCTTTGCTTACCGGTGGTGCAAATGTTGCTATACCTGCTTCTAATGCAATGGCACAAGCTCCAGTAAAAGTTGCAGTTGAGCAGAACTCTTCAGTTAGACAGGCTGCTCCTGTAGAGCAAACACAAAGCAGTCAGAATTCTGAAAATAAATTGCCTGAAGGTTTACCAAGATTTTCGATGTTAGATAATCCTCAGGGCTTGGAAGACAGTTTTGATAATCCTGGTTCCACATTTGAAGAGGAAAATCAGCCCCCTTTTCATGATGGCGGTTCACTGCCGCCTGAACAAACAGTGGCAGAGTTAGATGATCGTCTGAAACTTCATATTCCAACAGAATCTGTAACATCTTCAGAATCTCACCATTCTTCTTTTGTAATGCCAGAAGAGGCAAAAAAAGAAATTCAGATGAATAATTATGATATAACTGATGAGGGCTGGACAAATGTTGATGAGCCTCCAGAGGAAACTTATTATCCAGATGAAGAGTATGCAGCACAAATGGATGATTCTTATAATGGAACAGAAGTTTATGAGGCAAGTTCATCTTTAAAACAGGAAGCTGAAACAAGTGCAGATTCGGGAATGAGTATTTCTATAAATCAGCTTAGAGGTTCGGTTACGGCAGCTCTTTCTGTAACAGATGGTTTTGCGGCAAGTGCATTAGAAAAAACTGGTGCATGGACAATTAAAGCAGATTGTGTTGAGGCAGTAATTTCAAATGAATATGATAAAGAACTGATTGAAAAGAAAAAGACTGAAATCATTAAGGAAATTTCCCAGGTTTGTGGAAAAACCATGGATTTTGAAGTAATTTTAGATAAGAATAATTCTTATAATAACGATAACAATAAACAAACCGTTGAAATTCCAGCCCAGGTTCAAATGGTACTGGATACTTTCAAAGGTACTGTTATTGCAGGTAAAATTTAATCAGGAAAAAAATGTTGGAGGAAATATGAATCCATTTGATTTATTAAAAAATACACAGGCTATAAAAGAACAGTCTGAAAAAATGCAGAAGGAACTGGAAGCAATTACTGTTGAAGGGTCTGCAGGTGGAAGAATGGTTACTGTAACAATGAATGGAAAGTTTGAAATGAAAGGAATTAAACTTGATCCAATCTGTGTTGATAATCGTGATGTTCAGATGCTTGAAGATTTAATTGTTGCGGCACATAAAAATGCAGTTGATAATGTTCAGGAAATGATAAAATCAAAAACAACATCTTTGTTAGGTGGAATGGATTTAAGCCAATTTGGTTTGTAGTTGAATGTATAAAGCTTAATTTAATTTGGGGTGGGACCATTGAATGCTTTTGATGATTTAGCTGCTAATTTTTCTAGGTTGCCAGGGATTGGTAAAAAAAGCGCCGTTCGCATGGTAAACTGGTTATTAAAGCAGGATTCTTTATATGTAAAAAAATTCGCACAAAATCTTTCTCAATTGCAGGATAGGATAAAACCCTGTTCTGTTTGTGGTATGTGGACAGAAGAAGATCCCTGTTCAATTTGTTCTAGTCCTTTGCGTGAAAAATCGCAGATATGTGTTGTAGAGCAATCCCAAGATGTTTCAACAATTGAAAGTTATGGAGAATTCAAAGGTCAATATCATGTTCTTGGAGGATTAATTAAACCGCTGGATGGAATTGGTCCAGCTCAAATTGCAATTCAGCCATTGCTCCAAAGAATAAAGGAAGGGGAAATAGGTGAGGTTATTATCGCAACTAACCCTACGCTAGAAGGAGATTCCACAGCACATTATTTGAATAAAGTGATTACAGAGCTTCCATTATCGCAAAAACCTAAAGTTACAAGATTAGCAACAGGAATTCCAGTAGGTGGTGATTTGGAATATGTAGATAAACGAACACTTACACTCAGTTTTAGAGGAAGAAGTGAATTTTAATGGGGAAGAAAAATGAATATTAAAAAGTTTTTGCCAGTTTTGTTTTTAGCTTTTTTATTTTTGGGATGTAAAAAAGAAAATATTGTTGTTTATAAAGGTTTTGATTATAGTGACTGGCTTACAAGAGAAATCGCAGAAGAATATAAAGTAGAATTCAACATGGATGATAATACTTTTTTGATTTCTGAAATGGAATTAAGTTATCCAAAGGATAAAGCGTTATTGGAAGTGGAAAAGGTATATTATACAAGAGGAAGTTTTATAGGAAATCCTAACGAAAATGGTTTATTGCAACTTAATGTGCAAGAGTTTTCTGAAGATAATGTAAATTGGAGTGAAGAGTCTTATACAATACCTGTAAATATTGAAAATAATACTTTTGAGACAGAGTATTACGTTGTTACTAAAGTAATAAATCAGAAAGCACACAAAAAAATTTCAAAAAAGATGGAAGAATTTAATAAGACTTTAAACAAAATCTGGAATAATCAATTGGAAAGAGAAAAATTGACTATAGCCTTTGAAAAAGCAGAAAAGATTTCTACTGAACTTTTAATAATGTGTGATAGCGAAGACTGGACTCAGGAAGATACTTTTTACTTGAATCGTTATAATAAAACTTTGGAAACTTATCAAACTTTATTTAAATAAAAATGATTGTTAAAAAAATTAGGGTTGTCCAAAATGTGGGCAACCCTTTTTGGCTTGACTGATTTGCTTGAGCCAGCATTGGTCACTAGCCTGCGGCTTGTGACCAATGCTGGCCACGAACCTTGCTCTTGCTTGGTTTTAATCTTAACGGAGCAAAGACAATACGTTTTGGCTTGACTGATTTGCTTGTGCCAGCATTGCTGTACCTGCCTGAGAGAGAACCTGGTCTTTTGTGAATTCAACCATTTCTGCAGCCATGTCTGTATCACGGATACGTGATTCAGAAGCCTGGAGGTTTTCAGCACCAATGTCGAGACCTTTAATAGTTTGTTCAAGGCGGTTCTGGTAAGCACCAAGGTCAGCGCGCTGTTTATTAATCTTTTTCAAAGCTTCATCCAAAGTACCGATTGCGCGGTTAGCTTCGTCTGGAGTTTCCAAAGTCATGATAGATTCATCTGCAACATTGCGGAGTCCAAGAGCAGTAGCTGACATTGTACCAATGTAAACCTGTGTTCTCTGATCCATGTTAGCACCAATGTGGAACCACATAGAACCTGTTACAACATTTTCACCTGTTGGGCGTGCAAAACGTCCTGTGAGCATATTCATACCGTTGAACTGTGCTGCAGAAGCAATGCGATCAACTTCAGCGATTAATGAAGAAACTTCAACCTGAATCTGCATACGATCTTCAGCTGAGTAAATACCGTTTGAAGACTGTACAGCTAATTCACGAATACGCTGAATGATATCAGTTGTTTCCTGTAAATAACCTTCTGTTGTCTGAATGAAAGAAATACCATTCTGAGCATTTTCAGAAGCCTGGTTCAAACCGCGAATCTGTGAACGCATTTTTTCAGATACTGCGAGACCTGAAGCATCATCACCTGCACGGTTGATTCTCATACCAGAAGAAAGTTTTTCCATAGATTTCTGCTGATTAAGATCTTGAATTCCCTGGGAACGCTGAGCGAACATAGCACTCATATTGTGATTAATAACCATAATAATCTCCTTATTTGTAGGTTAGTAAAATAGATAAAACACATGGTGGGCTTTAAGAACCACGACGTGGTTTATCTCACGGGTTTCCACCACCCTATACTTAATTCTCGGGTGCTGTTAAAAAAACATTAGAAAAAAAATAAAAAAATTTAAAAATTTATAAAAAATTTTAGAGAATATATTTTTCCTTGCTTATACATATAATCTACAGTAGAATGAAAGTATATGGACTATTTAATAATGGGTGTTGCTGTAGTAGCAATAATTCTTTTATTAAGAGGAATAATTAACTATTACAAAAAATTAAATGCAGGTAATTCCAGACAGAAAATGGTACAGCCTGTAAAATGCCCAATATGCGGTTCGTCTTTATATGTTGGAGAAAATCTTATTTCCAAAGTATATAGACCTATGAATGTTCCAGATCAGCTTATGACTGTTTCTGGTTGTCCACATTGTTATCCAAAATGCGAACAGGGGTTAAAGCGGATTTGCCCTGTTTGTCACAAAGCAATTGCTCAAGACCAAAGTCTTACTGCACGCCTTTTTAATAAGAATCTTTCTAAAAAGCATGTTCATGTAATTGGCTGTAGTAATTGCCACAAACCAAGAGCTGATTAGGAAAATTTGAGAAAAGTTTTCCGGTTTATTAATACAGTATAGAAAAAAAATATTACGTTGATGAGTTTATATATTAAATTTTTAGTTTGAGGCCTTTATGAAAAACCAAACAAAGTCGAATCATCAGTCTAGACGTGAGTCTCTTCTTTTTAAGTATGGTATTATTGGGTTTGTTGAAATTATTGTTTTCATCACCATTTTTGTTGCCATTACTAGTGCACTTACAAAAAAACCTGTAGAAAAAGTTTATACAGAAGGTATTGAACAGATAATTGATATGTCTGTTTATAATGTAGAAGACTGGTTTACAAATAAAGTTGAAGTTTTGAAAATGTATCAGACAGCAGTTGCTGGTGGTACTACAAGTCGTGAAGATATTAAAAATAACATTAAGGTAAAAACAAAACCTAATGGCTTTGAATATGTAATGATTTTCTGGGATGATGCTACTGGAGCTAAAGATGGCGGTCCTGAAACTTACAATACAAAGGGCGGTATTTCAACTGTAGGTATTCTTTCTAAAGAATATTGGAAAATGCATAAAGAAAAAGATGTTGAAGTATGGCTGGAATCTCCTAGACAGGCAAATGTGGGTGGTTTTACAATGCCACTTTTTGTTCGTTCCGATTTTATAGATGAAAAAACAGGAAAAACTGTTCATGGTGGTATGGTAGGATTCCTTGAATTGGGTCCAATCGATAAATTAGGTAAACAGTTTTATAAAACAGGAAATGTTTCTATTTATGATGATAAAAACGAAATTAGAGCAGGTAATGATGTTCGTGCTTTAGAAGACACATCTAATTTGGTTTTCTTTGAAAAGAAATGTGAACTGGCAAATAAAGAATGGACAATTGTTGTTACTCTTGAAGAAAGTGAATTTTTAGAAATTTCAAGAGACTTAAGATTCAATTCTGTTTTTGGTGGACTTATTGTTGCTTTAATTCTTGTTATTTGTGAATTGCTGATTATTAGAGTTATCATCAAAAAGTTTGATGCTATTAAGGCAAATATTGATAACCTTAATTCTGGAGATAAGGACTTAACAAAACGTCTTGAGGTTCTTCATAATAATGAAATTTCTAAAATTAAGGTTTCTGTAAATGATTTTATTGGAAATCTTCAGGATACAGTAAAAGGAATTGGAGATGCCAACCAGAATCTTAAAGACATCTTTAATAAAGTAAAAGAGCGTCTTGATGAATCTAAACTGCAGATGAACAATATTTACGATGAAATTCAGATTGCAACAACAACACTTTCTAATGAAGACCGTTGTGTTGTAAATACAAGTGAATCTGTAAATCAGATTTCTGAAAATATTAAGGCTCTTAACGAAATGATTTTCACTCAGGCTTCTGCTATTTCACAGGCAAGTTCAAGCATTGAAGAAATGATTGGAAACATCAGCTCTGTTTCTGACTTTGTTGGCAGAATGGCCAATGAATTTGGTGCTTTGAATTCTGCTACTGTAGAGGGAATGGAAAAGAATAAGATTGTAAATGAATTACTTCAGGTTGTTCTTTCTCAGTCAAAGTCATTGCAGGAAACAAACACTATTATTTCTACAATTTCTTCACAGACAAACCTTCTTTCTATGAATGCCATGATTGAATCTGCACATGCTGGTGATGCAGGTAAAGGTTTCGCAGTTGTAGCTGAAGAAATTCGTAAACTTGCTGATACTTCTGCTACTCAGTCTAAGAGCATTGGTGAAAATCTTAAAAAGATTTCGGAATATATTTCAAAAGTTGTTGAAAGTGCCACAATCAGTAATCAGGCATTCGAACTTGTTGCATCTAAAACAAGCAATACTTCTGAACTGGTAGAATCCATTAAGCAGGCAATGGACGAACAGTCTGCAGGTTCTAAGCAGCTTTTGGAGGCACTTGCTTTAATGAAAAATATTTCAAGCAACGTTCAGACATCTAGTAAAGAAATTGAAGAAGGTGCAAACGAAATTGTAAGTTCGGTAGTAAGCCTTAAACAGTCTTCTGCAACAATGTCCAGCAACTTTAATAGAATTGTTAATACGACAAATTCAACTAAGAGTACAACGGAAAGCATTCAGGTATTAGCAGAAGAAATGTCTTCTGCAGTTGATAATATTTCTAAAAAAATTTACGAGTTCAAAGTATAAACATAGGGGGAATTACTTCCCCCTTTTTTTCTTTTAGGGTAAAATATAATTATGAATATTATCGTTGTTGGAAATGGTGGTCGTGAACACACAATTTGCTGGAAATTAGCACAGAGTTCACTTGTTGATAAAGTCATTGCAGTTCCTGGAAATGGTGGTACTGCCTATGAAACTAAATGTGTAAATATTAATCCTAAAGAATGCGATTACATTAACGATGGTGAAAATCCATATGTGGCAATTGCAAAACATGAAAACTGTCGCATGGCAGTTATTGGACCTGAAGATCCTTTAGCAGCAGGTCTTGCAGATGAATTCTGGAAAAATGATATTCCTTGTGTTGGTCCTAAAAAGGCTGGTGCTCAGTTGGAAGCCAGTAAAGATCTTTCTAAAAAGTTTATGAAAGAATATGGTGTTGCTTGTGCTGCTAGTGAAACTTTTGTAAAAAAAGAACCTGCTCTTGAATATGTAAAAAAACATGGTGCTCCAATTGTTATTAAAGCTGATGGTCTTGCAGCTGGTAAGGGTGTAGTTGTTGCTGCAACTGTAGAAGAAGCTTTAGCTGCTGTTGAAGATTTAATGGATAACGGCAAAGTAGGGGACGCAGGTAAAAAGCTTGTAATTGAAGATTATCTTGAAGGTGTAGAAATTTCTGTTCTTGCAGCTGTTTCTGTAACACCAGAATATGCAGTTCAGGGAAAAGCAACTATCGTTCCATTTTTGCCTGCTCGTGATCATAAACGATTGCTTGATGGAGCAAAAGGTCCAAATACTGGGGGCATGGGTTCAATTTGCCCTCTTGATGATGTTACAGATGAAACTATGGCTCAGTTTGATAAAGATATTCTTCAGCCAACATTAACAGGTTTAATTAAAGAACGTTTTGATTACCGTGGTTTTATTTTCTTTGGTGTAATGCTTACAAAACAGGGACCAAAGCTTCTTGAATACAATGTTCGTCTTGGTGATCCAGAAACTCAGTCTGTTTTGCCTTTAATGAATTTTGATTTTACTGCAATGTGTACAGCAATTCTTAATGGTACATTAAAAGATTTTAATATGGAATGGAAACCTGGATATCAGGTTGCCCCAGTTGTTGTTAGTGGAGGATACCCTGCAGAATACAAAAAAGGATGCGAAATCACTTTTAATGAACCTTTATTAAAAGCAAGTACTGCAAAAGTTTTTGTTGCAGGTGCTGTTAGCGGTCGCAGAGGAAGTGGTGATATGCTTACAAGTGGTGGTCGTGTTCTTGCATGTAGTGCTTATGGCTCAACTTTTAAAGAGGCATGGGAAAAAGCATATCAGGGTATTTCTGCCGTTAAATTTGAAGACGCTTTCTACAGAAAAGACATAGGTTTACCAGGCGCCGCAGAATCCGTTAAACTATAAAAATAAAATGAATGGCGGCGCCGTGCACATTTTATGAAATAAAATGTGGTAGCTGCGAAGCAGCGGAGCGCCTCAGAATCCGGTAAACTATAAAAAAACTGGGGCTAACTTCGACGAAGCTAGCCCCAGTGGAGTCAATATATAAAACGTAAATAATTTACTTATTGTACGCTAAATAACAAATCTTCATAGCTTGGGAAAGGTTTGTATT
>JAHAZJ010000165.1 GCA_018385315.1 Treponema sp.
TAAACACCGCTCGCTCTGACCGGCGAGCTTACACATTTCCTTGCCGCCCTTAGCGTCTAGCGACGATATCTAGCGGTTTTGAGAAGGCTTTTTTCTGCGGTAGCCATTTTAGGTAACTGCGCTGTGTGTAGTTTGTTTCTTATTTTTCTTTATTTAATATTACTATTTAAGATTAGCAAGTAACCAATCTTTAAACTGATTATAATCATTATTCATTGGAATAGCTCTATCTTGAAGTCTCATTACTTCTTCAAGACGTGCTGGAATAGGTGGTTCTTTACCAATTGCATCTGTAACAATCTGACCAAATTTAGCTGGAGAAGCAGTTTCAAGAATAATACCAACTGCTTTTTTATCAAGCACCTTCTGTGACCAATTTGGTACACTTGGAGTTAAACCTGGTTTATTGAAGTCACCTTTGTTTCCTGCTACTAAATCAGCCATAGCTCCATTTTTTATATCTTCCCATGCTTTATAACCAATTGCACCATGTGGATCAATAATATAGCCTGTTTTATTATTACAAGCTTCAATTGCTTTTAAGATTCCATCATTATCAAGCCAGTATGAAGCAAACATTTCTCTTACCTGATCAAGAGTATACATTGCTTTAATACGTTCATAGTTACTAGGAGCACCAACATCCATTGCATTTGCAAATGTTTCAATTGATGGGCGAGCATTATAGTCTCCTGTTGCAATCCAATCCGGAATAGTTCTATTTGTATTTGTTGCGGCTACAAAACCTGCAATTGGAGCACCCATTTCTTTTGCAATAAGACCAGAAGTAAGGTTTCCAAAGTTTCCAGATGGAACAATCATAATAATTGCAGGATCGTGAATTTTGTTATCCATGGCAGCTCTATTTTTTGCAACAATCGATGCATACATATAATAGAAACTTTGAGGAAGTAAACGTGAAATATTGATTGAGTTTGCAGATGATAGTCTTAACTTTCCACGTAATTCATTATCTGTAAATGCAGTTTTTACAAGTTTCTGACAATCATCAAAAGTTCCTTTTACTTTTAATGCTCTAACATTTCCAGTGAAAGTTGAAAGTTGTTTTTCCTGTAAAGGACTGATTTTTCCTTCTGGATAAAGAATTGTAACATCAAGACCTGGCACATTATGGAATGCACTACCAACTGCAGAACCTGTATCCCCAGATGTAGCAACAAGAATATGAAGTGGTGTACTTTCGTTACGATTAAAGTATGACATTGTACGAGCCATGAAACGTGCACCAAAATCTTTAAATGCACAAGTTGGTCCATGGAAAAGTTCCAGTACATAGGAAACTGAATCAAGGGGAGTTACTTTTGGAGAGAATGGATAGGCATCCTGAATAATTGCTACTAAATCATCATCTGGAATTTCACCTTCTACAAAAGGTTTTGCCATTTGAAGTGCAATATCTCTAAAAGACGGTGTAGGATCTTTATTAATAAAAGAAGAATCCAATTTTGGATATGAAGTTGGAATGTATAAACCTCCAGTTTCCTGGTTCATTCCATTCATAACTGCTGTTTTAAAATCAACTTTAACGCTAGCGTCACGTGTATCTGTGTAAATCATACCTAAACTCCGTTTTACAAATTATCTACTAAGTTATCTACAATAATTTTAGAAATTGATTTTTTACAATTTGAAACTGCTTTATCATACTTTACATCTTTTTCAGAGGCTTTATATGTTTTTCTAAATATTTCTTTTCCTGTTGTCATGTCAATAACATAAATTTCCGAAATAAGATTACAAGTCCACATTTTATCAGCATCTTTTTCAACAGGAGATTCATATTTTACAGTTCCTCCAATAAGGAAACCAAAATTATTTTCTACGATTTCATGATTTTTTTTATAAATAGTTTCTATTGGAGCACCAATGTATGATTCTTGATTTACTGGAGCATTACCAACTGTAGCACCTCTGGTCTGCAATTCTGATAAAACAGAATAACAGTTTGTTGTAGGTTTTCCTTTTTCATTGTATTCCCAAATAAAAAGAATTGCACCTTTAGAAACTAATTTTGATTTAATCTGAAATTTTGTTGATGTACCAGCTTCTTTTGCAGCTTGAATTGTAGATTTTTTATTTGAAACTGGAGTAGGGTAAAAATAAATTTGAGAAGATACAGTAAAATCTGTGTTTTCTGGTTTAAATAATACTTTTCCTGCAGAATCAGTTGTTGTAGCAAAAGTTTCAAAACTGATTTTTTCATTTACATTTGAAACAGGATATTCAATTGTTACAGGATAATCAGGCAATATTTCATTTAAACTATTTCTAACCTGAATAATAAAAGATGAGGTGAATGGTTTTCCATAATCAGCAGCTTTTGGAGTTTGCAAAACTGATATTTTTACATCTTTTAAAGTTTCAATAAATTCTGAATCTTTTATAGACGGAGCTTGTGTTGTTGATGTTTTTTCATTTTCTACCGCTGTAGAACCGCAAGAAACAATAAATATTGATAATAAGCCAATGGCTAAAAATTTTCCAATTTTCATAAACTTTTTTTTCCTTATATTTCATTTTATTATTAACTAGTGTTTTTTACAATAAGTTATTGCTAAAAAATTGTTATAAACATAAAATTAAATTATTATTTTATAAATAAATCGAAGGCTAATATGAATCGATGTTCAAAAGCAATTATTTATACTGAAAATTTAAAAAACAATATTGTAGAGATTAAAAAATGTTTATCCCCTCAAACAAAGCTTTGTATCGCTGTTAAAGCTGACAGTTATGGTCACAATGCTATTCTAACATCAAAACTTGCAGAAGAAGCAGGGGTTGAATTTCTTGCAGTTGCTACAGTTGATGAAGGTATTGAATTAAGAAATGCAGGCATTAAGTGTAATATTCTCTTATTAAGTATTTGTATTCCAGAAGAATATGAATCACTTTTTAAATATGAAATTACTCCTTTGATTTTTGATTTAGAAAACATAAAAAATTTATCTGATGCTGCTGATAAATATTTTACTAATAATGCTAAATTCAAAGTTCAGCTGGCAGTTGATACAGGAATGGGCCGAATTGGATGTTACCCAGATGAAGCCGGTGAACAGGCTCAAGTTATTAATAATTCAAATCATCTTATACTTTCTGGAATGTGTACACATTTTGCAGTTTCTGACAGTCTAGATAAGGAAAATATTGAATTTACAAACAAACAATATGAAGATTTTGAAAAAGCAATAGAAAATGTAAAAAATAAAGGTATTGATCCTGGTATTTGTTCCTGCTCAAATAGCGCTGCAATCATGAATAATAAAAATATGCATATTAATATGGTTAGAGCAGGAATTATTACTTATGGATATTATCCGGATGATATAACCAAAGAATATTTAAAATCAGTTAATAAAGATATTGAACTAAAACCAGTTTTATCTTTAGAAACAAAAGTTGTTGCCATAAGACATTTCAAAAAAGGACAATCAATTTCTTATGGTAGAACCTATGTTTGTGAAAATGATACTGACATTGCCATTTTACCTATAGGTTATGCTGATGGGCTATTAAGAAGATTTTCACCAGGCTTATGTGTAACAATTAATGGGAAGAATTATCCTGTTCGTGGTCGTATTTGTATGGATCAATGTATGGTTGAACTTGGGAAAAATCATAATGTAAAGCTTTGGGATAAAGTATTGATATTTGGTCCTAAAGAAAGCGGTGCATTAAATACAGCTGACGATTTGGCAAAAATTGGTAATACAATTTCATATGAAGTTCTTACAAGTATAAGCAAACGAATTGAAAGGGTAATTAAATAAAAAAATTATTTTGTATTAACGTCTATAATTTTTTTAACTTCAGAAAGAAGATAGAAAGAACCTGTAACAAGAAGAACCTGATTTCTTTCTGAAGTTTCTTTTAATGCCCTTTTAATAATTGTTTTAAAATCTGCATCAGCTGTAAAATCAATTTCAGCATCTTTAAAGGCTTGTATTTCAGCTTCTATGTTTGATTGTTTTTTATTACCAGGCTTTGTTACATAAACATGATTAAATCGATATTTAAATAATTTTGATATATCTTTAATATCTTTATCAGCTGCACAAGCAAATAAAAGATTGACTTTTTCATCACCAAACATTTTATTTAGAGTATCTAAAGTGCCTTTTATACTATTACAAGTATGAGCACCATCCAAAATTAAATATTTTATACCTTCAAAACCTTTTAAATTATCTAAAATTTCAAAACGCCCTGGCAATTTTGCTTTTGAAAGTCCTCGTTCAATAATTGCTTCATCCATATTTGGAAAAAGTTTTTTTATTGCAATTGCTGCCATAGCTGCATTCTGAATTTGCACCTTACCAAGCATTAACATGTCAGTTTCAATAGGACGATTAAAAAATTCTCCTTCAAGGTGAATGTTCATTTTTTTATTTTCGTCATCAAAACTATAATGTGCATTTTTTATCATATCTTCTACAAAATAAAATGGAGCATGTCTTGTTATTGCTTTTTCACGGAATACAATCTTTACTGATTCACTTTGCTGTTGTGCTATTAAAACGGGAGTACAATTTTTTATAATCCCTGCTTTTTCAGCCGCAATTTTTTCAACAGTATCACCAAGAAATTCTGTATGTTCTAGTTCTATTGGAGTAATACAACAAAGCTTTGGTCTAATAACATTGGTTGCATCAAGCCGCCCGCCAAGACCAACTTCAAAAACGGACCAGTCAACTTTTGCTTGTCTAAATACAAGAAAAGAAAATAATGTAACTAATTCAAACCATGTTACAGCCCGGTCTGCAGGATAATTCATTATTGATTCAATATTTGGAACCATTTCCTTTATTGCATTTTCATAAATCTCTTCACTGAAAAAGCCCTTGGGAGAAGAAATTCTTTCTCTGAAATCAATTATATGTGGGGAAGAATAAAGACCTACAGAATAGCCCGCTTCATCAAGAATGCTTGAAATTAATTTAGAAACCGAACCTTTACCTTTAGAACCAGCAATATGAATACATGGAGCATAATCCTGTGGATTTTCAAAGCGTTTACACAGGAAATCGATTGTGTCTAACCAAAAAATATCTTTTTGAGGAGTCGATTCAAAATTTAAATATGTATTTAGCCAATCTTCAAAAACTTCAATTGCTGTCATATCACTTTTATTTTACACTATTTTATGATATATTTCTATTATTAATTTTTCGAGGTTATATATGAGTGATGAATTGAATTATACTGATATAAACAAAAGCTATGAAGCTGCTTTAGAAAGAAGTAAAAAAATTGAAGCAGATTTGCTTGTTAATCCAAAAAAATATCGTGTTTTAACAGGGGATCGTCCAACTGGTCGTCTTCATATTGGTCATTACTTTGGATCTTTGCAAAATCGTGTACGCCTGGCTAATTTAGGTGTTCCTACCATGATACTTATTGCAGACTATCAGGTTTTAACAGATCACGATGCCTTTGATAAAATCAGTGAAAATACAAAACAACTTGTTATAGATTATCTTGCAGCAGGAATTAATCCGGAAAAACAGGATGTAATAATTTATCCCCACAGCTATGTTCCTGAATGTAATCAACTTATGATTCCTTTCCTGACATTGGTATCTAATGCTGAACTTAGCCGCAACCCAACAGTAAAAGAAGAAATTGAAAGTGCAGGACTTAAAAATGTAAATGCTGGAATGTATACATATCCAGTTCATCAAGCTTGTGATATTTTGTTCTGTAAAGGAAATATTGTTCCTGTTGGAAAAGATCAGTTGCCCCATCTTGAAATGACACGTACAATTGCCAGTCGTTTTAATAAAAAATTCTGTACAGACATGGGAAAAGAACCTGTTTTCCCAGAACCACAGGCATTGCTTTCTAAAACACCAATGATTCTGGGGTTGGATGGAAGTCAGAAAATGTCTAAGTCCCGTGGAAATGCAATTATGCTTTCTGCTACAGAGGATGAAACTGCAAAGCTTATTAAAAAAGCAAAAACTGATCAGGATAGAAATATTACTTATGATCCAGTTAATCGTCCTGAAGTAGCAAATCTTCTTTCATTAATTTCATTGTGTACAGGTGAAGCTCCTGAAGCTATTGCCGCTAGAATTGGAGAAGGTGGTGGCGGAATGCTTAAAAATACTTTAACCGAAGCAATGAATGAAAAACTTCGTCCTTTACGTGCTGAACGAGCTCGCCTTGAACAGGATCCAGAATATATTAGAAAAGTATTGTTAACTGGTGCAGAAAAGGCTCGGGAAATTGGTATTAAAACACTTACCGAAGTTCGGGAAAGAATGAATATGGTTATTTAAGAGTTAGTAGTTAAGAATGAGAGTTGACATCTTTTGGAATAAACTCTCATTTCTTTTTATATGAATTTGCTATTTGTAATAGTTTTTCCTTTGTGTTTAACTCTGGATCTTCTATAACAGAATTAAATAGTTCTTCAAGAATCTGTCCCAGTTGTTTACCAGGCTTAAATCCTATATCAATTAAATCTTTACCATTTATTTTAAGATCTTTAAGTGATAAAGCAGTTTTCTTTTCCAATTCATCATTAATTCGTTCTTTTAATTCCAAAAGCAATTTAATTGCAGAGCTGTATTTTATATCAACTTTTTCATTCCACATTCCATACATATCAGCCATACGCAAGTCAAATAAATCTTCAATACATTCTTCTTTAACACGAATAATAAATCTTCTAACTGCGGCCTGTGTCCAATTCTGTTCATAATGAAACATATGCTCTTTTACTAAATGACAAACATTATTTATTTCATCATTAGAAAATTTTAATCTTGTCATAATTTGTCTGGTAATTTTTTCGCTGTAGGATTCATGATTATAGAATGTTAAAGTTTCTACATTTTTGTATGATTGAGATGATGAATCAAAAACTTTTTCTTCTATAATTTTTTTTGCAGCTGGTTTTCCAATGTCATGAAATAGAGCTGCAAGTCTTACATTCAATTTATTTTTATTTGCTCCATCAGAGGCGTAAAATAAATGATCCAATACATCAAATTTATGAAATGCTCTATAATCAGACTGAATGCAACCACGACAAACAGAAAATTCAGGAATAAAAAGATTTAAAATGCCAGTTTCTTCCATTTTTTTTAATCCAACAGAGGGCAGTGGAGAAAGCATTATTTTTATAAACTCATCACGAAAGCGTTCAATGGAAATTGATGTAATTTTTTTTTGAACTTCAGAATTTTTTATTTCTTTATACGTAGAATCATCTATCTTAAAACCTAATTTTGAAGAAAAGCGTAATGCTCTAATAGGACGCAACCCATCTTCCATAAAGCGTTGATGAGGATTTCCAACTGTTCTAATAATTTTTTTTCTAATGTCTTTTCGACCATAAAAAGGATCTACAATTTTTCCTCCACAAAGATTCACGGCAATTGCATTCATTGTAAAATCCCGTCTAGACAAATCTTCTTCAATTGTGGCTGCATAATTTATAGAATCTGGATGTCTTCCATCAGAATAACCAGCTTCCGTTCGGAAAGTTGTGACTTCAATTTCAGCTTTTTTAAAGTGCACTGTAACAGTCCCATGTTCAATTCCTGTGGGAACAACAAATTTGAACATTTTTATTACGTCTTGTGGTGTTGCGTTTGTTGCTACATCCCAATCTGAGGCTTCTTTTTTCAAAAAAATATCACGAACGGCACCACCAACTAAATATGCCTTAAACCCATTTGATTGAAAAACTGCATTAAATTCTTTTAAGATACCAGGTATTTTTATTTTTTTACAAGAACAAAACATTTATTTTTCTAAATTCCTTCTGAAAGTTGTGTAATAATTGTTGAATATGATAAAAACACAAGATTAATAACTAAGGCTAATAATATTGGCAAAATTCGTAATATATTAGTTAGTTTATAAATTCTCAAAATAATCATAAAAAGCAAGATAACAAGAGAACAAAAACATAAAACAAAAGTAATTACAGCACTGAATGATAATAATTGAAGAATTAAAAGCTGGCTTTTATCTAAAAAATTCTGATAATTTCCAATCAGATAAAATAAAAATAATATAATTTCAAATGTGAACCAGATAAATACCATGCTGGAAGCTAATTTGTAGAGAAGTATTAATGATTTTCCTTTAGTCTGATTTTCCATAAATATTACTTAGAACTACTTTTTTTTATATTTATTTAATATTATAATATTATTAAATAAATAGGTATAAGTCCATGAAGAAAATATCATTATGTTTAATTATAATTCTGCTTTTTTCAATTTTTGTTTACTGGATTGGACTTACCCAGAGAAAAATTGAACCTGGAACCTTTGGTGTTCTTCAGACAAAAACAAATGGTTTAATTGAAAAACCTTTTCTAGCTGGTGAAAAAAACTGGAACTGGCAGTTTTTACTTCCTACAAATTCAAAATTAGATATTTATAAAATAGAGCCATATGTTGAACAAGTTTTGATTGAAGGAGAATTGCCTTCTGGAAAATTGTATGGTTCATTAATTTCAGATTCCTATAATTTTGATTATTCATTTTCTTATAATATTGCTGTTACTATTTCTCCGGAAGCTGTAATTGAGTTAATAAAACTTAATCAGATTACTGATAATGAAAGTTTAAACAAATACTTAGGGTGTGCTGCAAAAACAATGGCACAATTATCAACAAATTATTTGCTAGAAAAAGCAAAAAATAATCCTGGCTTTACAATCGAAAGTATGCGTAAAGATGAAGTGCTTCGCAATGTACAAATTTATAAAGAATTTCCAGCCGTAGAAGTTTATTCATTAAGTATTGAAAAATCTAAAATTCCTGATTTTGCACTTTATAATAAAATACAAAGTGGAAATCTTTTATCACAATCAAAAATCTTAAATCAACAGGAAGAAAATAATGATGAAAAAATTGACAGCAATTAGAGGTGCAACAATTTCAGAAAATACACCACAGGATATTACAAAAAATGTCTGTGATATGTGTAATGAAATAATACTAAAAAATAAATTAAAAGCTTCAGATTTAGTTTCTATTTTTTTTACAGTTACTAAAGACATTACTGCACTTAATCCTGCAACTGCTTTGCGGAAAGGAAAAACTGTTTTTGATACATCTGAAGTAGCCTTATTTTGTGCTCAGGAATGTGAAATTGAAGGGGGCAGCCCTTTTATGATTCGTGTTATGATTACAGCATATAAATCAAGATTTGTTAAAAAAGAAAATGTATATATTAATGGTGCTCAAAAATTGCGCCCAGACTTTGTAAAAGAATCATAATATGAATATTTGGATAGTAAGCATGGAATGTGCCGGTATTGTTGAAGCTGGCGGTGTAAAAAATGTTACATATTCTCTTTGTAAAGAATTTGCAAAATCAGGCAATAATGTTTCCCTGATAATTCCAGTTTTTTCGTCTACAGATTTTAAAAATATTATTTTTTCTGAGGAAAAAGAAATTTTTTATAAAATACCCCATTGTGGTAAAGAAGAAGCTGTTAGTTATAAAAAAGGCACATATAAGAATGATAATTTCAATGTAATATTTTTTAATCATAAATCTTTCAGTGAAAAAGAAGGTGTTTATACTTATACTGCAAATGAGGCAAAAAAAAATCCTGAATTTATAAAAGGAAATGGACATAAAGATTGTTTATTTATGGATTCATTGTTTGCAAAAGGTGTTGTTGCCTATGGAGATTTAATTAAAGATGATCAACTTCCCCAGATTGTGCACTGTCAGGATGCATCAACTTCTCTAATTCCTTCCATTGCAAAAAAATCTTCTCGTTTTGATTTAACAAAATTTGTAGTTACAATCCATAATGCAGGACCTGCGTATCATCATAATTTTGCCAGTATTGGTGAAGCAGCATGGTACACCGGTCTTGATGAAAGTTTATTAAATTCTTCACTTAATCATGAAAAAGTTGAACCTTTTCTGCTGGCTTCCAATAGTGGTGCTTACCTTACAACTGTTTCTGAAGAATATGCAAAAGAATTATGTAATCCTGTTTATTCAAATGAAACTGAAGGTTTATCAGAAATTTTTTATTCAAAAAACATTGAAATAACAGGTATTACTAATGGCATTGATTATGAAAGTTATGATCCTATAAATACTGGAATTTCAAAATTACCATTTACATTTAATCCTAAAATTTTAGATTTAAAAGGTAAAATTGATTGCAGAAAATATTTTGTACAGAAAGTTTTACAAAATCGTAATGACTATGATGGTGTACAAATCTTTGGTGATTTTGATAATACAGAAAAATGCAATGAAGAAATTTATATTGTCTATCATGGTCGAGTAACAAGTCAAAAAGGATTACCAGTACTCTTAGACTCAATTCCCCATTTATTAAATAATTTTGAAAATATTAGATTTTTAATTGCCGGACAAGGTGAATTTAATCTTGAAAATTCAATTAAAGAAATGACTGAAAAATATAAGGGAAGTGTAATTTTTATAAATGGATATAACAAAAAAATTACACGACTTACTAATGCTATTGGTGATTTTATAATTTTACCTAGTCATTTTGAACCTTGTGGACTTGAAGATTTTATATCGCAAATATATGGAACTTTACCAATTGCACATAAAACAGGTGGGTTAAATAAAATTGTAAATGGTAAAACTGGATTTTTATATACAAACAATGTGAAAGAATCCCTTATTGCAAAAATTAGCCAGGTTATAACTATAAAAATATATAATCCTGAAGTAATTAACAACATGATAAAATTTACATGTGAATATTTGTCAGAAAATTATTTATGGGAAAAAGTAATTAAAAATAAATATCTGCCTTTTTTTGAAAAAATTATGGAAAAAAAATAAAAATTTTGAAAAAAATTACTTTTGGTGATTGACTAAAAATTTAATATTATGTAATATATCAATCGTTACGCAACTTGATGTTGAAAACACATAAATGCTGCTTTAGCTCAGCTGGTAGAGCACGTGATTTGTAATCTCGGGGTCGTGGGTCCAAATCCTACAAGCAGCTTTTTATGGGGAGTTTCTAGAGTGGTCAAATAGGACAGACTGTAAATCTGTTGCCGTCGGCTTCTGAGGTTCGAATCCTCAACTCCCCAGGTTACTAAGAGTTAGAAATCTTCTAACTCTTTTTTTTTGCTTTAGAATCATATTACTGATTCGAGAAAAAGGGGATAAAGTGTTTATTCATTTTTGGGGAGTTAGAGGTTCTATACCAACACCACTTACGCCACAACAAATTCAATCCAAGATAATGGCTGCAATACAGCGTATTACTCCTCAAGATATTGAATCTTCTGAATCAAGAGCAAAATTTGTTTCATCCTTACCAAGCTGGATTTTTGGTACTGCTGGTGGAAATTCAGCTTGTGTACAAATTAAATCTGGAAAAAATGAATTAATTTTTGATGCTGGAAGTGGCATTAGAGTTTATGGAAAATCTAATCTTATTCCTGTTGATCGTCATTTTAATTTATTCTTCTCTCATTTTCACTGGGATCATATTCAAGGATTACCTTTTTTTGATTTTGCCTATAATCCATTATCATCCTTCGATATTTATTCACCAAAGGATAATGCAAAAGAATTGTTGTCTCAGCAGATGATTTCTCCATATTATCCTGTAACTTTTGATTCTTTTACAAAAAACATGAATTTTAACAAAATAGAACCAGGAAAAGCATTGCAATTAGGTGATACAATCATAAATTGTTGTGAAATGTCTCATCCTGACAGTTCTTATAGTTATTCAATTCAGGAAAATAATAAAAAAGTTGTATATGCAACTGATGTAGAATTAAAAACAAAAGATTTTGAGGATAATCCTGAAACAGAAGTTGTATTTAAAAATGCAGACATTGTTATTCTTGATTCTCAATATACTGTAGAAGAAGCTTATCGCAAAGAAAACTGGGGACATTCAGCTTTTTGCTATGCCATTGATTTTGCCGTAAAATGGAATATAAAAAAAATATATTTATTTCATCATGAACCTACGTATGATGATAAAAAATTACATTCTATTCTTCAGGCTGCCCGTTGGTATGCCCAATATATTAATCATTCAGAAATAGAGATTTATCTTGCTAAAGAGGATATGGAGATTAATATATGATAACAATAATTGAAAATGAAAAGAAATCTCCAGAATTAACTTATACTTTTAATTCAGAAGAAATTAGTTTACTTGCAAAACTTTTAAGAGAGAAACAAGAAATTCTACCTTTAGGACTTGAAAAATTTTACAATGAATTACAAGATA